>NZ_JAYGHA010000021.1:0-79266 GCF_034931405.1 Anabaena sp. UHCC 0451
TCAGCAATATTAACTAATTCAGAACTAGCTAAAGTGGGAGCAGAAAAAATTTGAGAATATAAACTTGTAGGTTGTTGACGAACCACAACAGGTAAAACTTGACGCGCATGAGCCGCAACTTCCACAGTTTTCACATCATAGGTTTGTGTAACTAACTTAGGATAGAAACCAATCCCAATGATAGGAAGCAACAAACAAGCAGTAATGAACAATTCACGAGGTTTAACATCAGTAACTACAGCATCTAAAATTAACTCTTCACTTTGCTGACCGTAGAACACTTGACGCAACATGGAGAGTAAATAGATAGGTGTTAAAATTACACCAACTGCTGATAGGAATATAACTACAACTTTGAAACTAGAACTATAAACATCGCTAGTTCCAATACCCAAGAACACCATCAACTCACCGACGAAGCCACTCATACCGGGTAAAGCCAGAGAAGCCATTGAACCAACAGTAAACAGCGCAAAAGTTCTAGGCATTACCTTAGCCATACCACCCATTTTATCCATCATCAAGGTGTGGGTACGTTCGTAAGTTACACCAGAGAGGAAGAATAAACTAGCAGCAATTAAACCGTGAGAAACCATCTGTAACAAAGCACCGCTGATACCAATTTCTGTGTAAGATGCAATGCCTATTAATACAAAACCCATGTGGGCAATAGAAGAGTAAGCTAAACGGCGTTTGAGGTTAGTTTGAGCGAAAGCGCAACAAGCGCCGTAAACAATATTGACTACACCCAAAATTGCTAAAATGGGAGCAAAAACAACGTGGGCATCGGTTAACATCTCTACGTTGAAGCGAATTAGAGCATAACCACCCATTTTTAATAAAACACCAGCTAATACCATTGAACCAGGTGCAGATGCTTCACCGTGGGCATCAGGCAACCATGTATGAAAGGGGAAAATTGGTAGTTTTACACCGTAAGCAATTAAGAAACCTGCATATAGAGCTAGTTCTAGAGCTTGGGGATATTCTTTCAGTCCCAACTCTGTCATGTTGAAGGTGAAGTTATCACCATAGAAAGCCATTGCAAAACCGGCTATCAGAATAAATATAGATGCTGCGGCAGTGTAAATAATAAATTTGGTAGCTGCATAGCGGCGGTTTTTTCCACCCCAGATGGAAATTAGTAAGTAAACAGGTACTAACTCAATTTCCCACATTAAGAAGAACATTAATAAGTCTTGGGCGAGGAATACGCCTAATTGGGCGCTGTACATCACCAGCATTAACGCATAAAATAAACGCGGCTTATTGGTTACTTTCCAAGCCGCGAATACTGCGAGTGTGTTAATTAAGCCTGTTAACAGTATTAAGGGCATTGATAACCCATCCACCGCTACAGACCAGTTAAAACCAATTTGGGGTATCCAAGGGTAGCTTTCTGTCATTTGTAAAGCTGAACTTTGGAAGTCGTAACCTTGCCAAAAGGCAAAAATCATTAATGCTAAGTCTGCAAAGACTACTCCTAAACCATACCAGCGAACGGTTTTACCGTCTTTGTCGGGAATGAGGGGAATTGCTAAAGATGCCACTAAAGGCAAGAAAATTATGGCTGATAGCCAAGGTATTTGTATCGGATTCATCACTGTTGACAATCAATTTCAGTTTTTTCTTTTAATTAGATTATATTAAGAAATCGTTACTTTTGTAAACACATTTCTTAACATAATTTCCATTTCCAGGATCAATAGTAATAAATACTTACTGAAATCCTCTCGCTGCTATTCTAAACATAAATTTTTGTAACGTCAACAAAAAAGCGGCTTTAGTTGCCGCTAATTTAAGTTATAATTTTTTATCGAATTTTTGATGTTGATTTGGTAAAGTATTTATTCTTGGTTTTTAATACCTAAACAACACGGTTGACAATATTCCATACTTGCCCATCGGAACGAACATAGGGAACGGAGATGGTTTTAAATCCGGTAATGAAAGGTTTATAGTAAACTTGCCAATACATGGGGCTAAGTTCATCAGCACAAGCTTTGAGCAGTTTAATTTCGGTTGCTAGTTCTCTTGCGAGTTCATTAACTCTGTCTGCATGGGTTTGGGCGACTTTTTTCGCTTCTTCTAATTCTTCTTGTTGCTGCAAAAGACGTTTTGAAAAAGTTAGTTTTCCATTGAGATGGGCTTGTTTCTGTTGTTTTTGCTTTTCTAGGAAATTAATCGCATCATCAATTCCTTTCAATTCAGCAGATAATTGAGCATTTTCTCTAGCTTGACGACGATAAGCCTCAACTACTGCTAAAGCTGAATTATTTTCCTCAGACTCTACATTATTATGAGTCAGCGTAGCTCTTTCTTCCTGGAGTGCTTGAATTTGTGAATTGAGTTCTTTGATTTCTTGTTGAATTTTATCCATATATATAGTGAATGATTGGGGATAGGTGAGAGGGTGTGTGAAAAGGATTATCTATTTTTTGTTCCTTTTCTTTAATAGAAGGAATACTAGCAACCTATGGTAATTTCAGCAATCATTCTTATTTGTTGAAGATCCTACGCACCAAAAATAAAAAATAAGGTAGATTTGTGAATCATTAGTTCTAGTCAAATTACTCTCACATTGAGTTAGGATTGAAGAGTCACTTCCAACATTGAAAATTGAAATGGATAACAAGCAACTATTTATAGACGGATATTTAGATAGAATCTCTGGGCAATTTAACGTAAATAAGGATACAGCGTTTGAAATTTTCTCAATGGCTGCGATTACAGAGAGACCATTTCAAGAAGTATATGATGACATTCAAATCAGGCAAAAGCCCGATCTTCAAGGTCAAGATGGTGGCTTAGATGGGGCTGTGTTTGTAGAACAAGGCGGGTACTATACACTAATGGTATTTCAGTGTAAAAATAGTCGCAGTTTAAAAAATAACGAACTTGATAAATTTCGTCACGATGTAGACGATTCTTTTATCTATGGAATAACTAAGCCAAATTCAGAATTACTTCAACCTAAAATAAATGAATATCAGCAGCTATCTAGAGATGGTTTTTTAATAGAAATTAAATATTATTTTGTGTATAATGGCTCTAACAATGATCCTAAGTATGCTTCAAATCATCCCAACTATCTAGCTTACCATAGACCAGATGACTTTGAAATTTGGGATGCAGAAGCAATTTATGAAAAAATCAGTCAGCTAATTAAAGCACAAGCTAAACGCAAAGATATTAAGTTTATTTTTAATCCTCAAATATCAAACATCATAACTTCTGATAGACAAGGACAAGGCTTATATACATACTCTGTTGGTAACGTCAGAGCCGCTAATTTTCGCATTGAAGCTAATGAACTTTGTCGTTTAGTTGAGCAAGAATTATCTACTAATAATACTTATGAGTTTCTATTTTCAAAGAATATTCGTTCTTTTTTAGGATTCAAAGTTAGACCGAATCAAAGGATGAAAGAAACATTAATTGATCCAGATTCAGCGATATATTTTCCTTTGCTTAACAATGGAGTGACAATCATTTGTGAAAGAATGGAAATTCCATCTACTTTACAAAGTGGAAAATACATCTTACCTACCTATAATCCTATAATTGTGAATGGTTTACAAACGACTCGCGTTATCTACGAAGTCTTTAAGGAAAGTCAACGTCAAGGAATTAATAGACTGCAACAAGTTTTTGTAAACGTACGTTTATATGAAACAACTAATACAGATATTGTAGAAAAAATTACAGATGCTACTAATACTCAAACTCCCATTTCTTACAAAGATAAAGTAAGTAATAAAGACTTCAACTTATATGTAAAAGAAGTATTTGCTAATCAGGGAATTGCTTATATTACAAAACGTGGTGAAGTTTTCTCCAATAATCTAAGTAGGCAATTAAATTCTACGATTGAAAGCGATACGCTTTTGCGATTTTGGTATGCAACTTTTTATGAGCAGCCAGAAACAGCTAAGAATAGTGTATATGAAGTTATGGAAGCTATTTTTGATGCTACAAATAATAATAGCGATCCATTACATAGATTATTTAATGGTGAAAAAGATTCACCTATATATTTACAATTAATCTATTCTTATAAAATTTATCGTTATGTTCAAAGTAAAAAAGAGGCTCAACAAGCAACCAGAGAATATATTAGTCATGCGACTGAGTTACTGTCCTATGGTATTTACAAGTATTTAGAAAATGATTTGACAAGTATCAATAATTCAGACAAATTAGAAGAAGCATATCAATTTACTCTTAATGTTGTAGACCAGATTATACAAGAGCAGATAGAGTTGTATAAGCAGCAAAACAAATCATTTTCCTACAGTGGTTATTTTCGGAAAGCAAAGTGCAGATTTGAATACAACCTGAAAGCTGGTATTGTCGATGATGACTCGATTATAGAAAAATTACTCCAAGGAGATCATTAGACATCTTCGGTAATGAATGTGTTCTATACAAGTAAAATAGAAGGTGTTTTACATTTTATTAACACACTTTACAAGATTAGCGATCTGCTTGCAGCAGTGCTAGTTCCCTCCGGGACGCTTTGCGAATGCTATCGCACTTAATTTTCAAAGATACCAGTCTCAATAATCGCTTTACACAGTTTATCAATTACGGGTACTGAAACACTATTTCCAATTTAATCAATTCATCAATTTCTGCTTGTGTAATTGACGGGTCTAGACTTTGAAAATGTGCTAATGATAATGGATTGCCGTCTAATTCACCATAATTACTTTTTCGTCTGTTTCTCAGTAATAATAAGCAAATGTCCTTCTGTCGTTCAGTAGTGTCAATAATATCCCAAGAATGTATTGTTGTATGACCATTTCTCAGATCATTAAATAAAAAGTAATCATTGAATCCGTTTGTAGTTGAAAGACTCATCCTTTTAGATTCAACAACATTTCCAAATAAGTCTCTTTGAATGATTGTATTTTCTGGTTTAGGCGAAGTAATACCTAATATATCACCCAATTTTAGCTTATTTTCAAGGGGTTTTGGTAATATAAAATTTTGGAAATATGCCTTTTCCTTAAATCCAATTATATATACTCGAATCCTATTTTGTGGTACACCATAATCAAATGAGTTAATTACAAAATAGTTTGCATAATAGCCAGCTTTTTCAATTTTTGTTAAGACATAAGATAAAGCATTTTTATTTCGAGGATCAACTAATCCTTTGACATTTTCAAAAATAAATACCTTTGGTTTAGATTGTTGAAGTAGATAAATTGTATCGTTCCATAACTGTCCTCTATCATCATTAAAACCTAAATTTTTACCAGCAATAGACCAACTTTGACAAGGAACACCGGCAGTTAAAAAATCGTGAGGTGGTAATTCTTGGATTTTGGTAATATCTCCTAAGTTACAACTAGGTTCAATTTGAAAGTTTGCACAATATGTATTGATTGCATCTTTATTTATTTCACTAAACCCTATACAATCACCACCATTATTGCTCAATCCAATTTTAAAACCACCAATTCCAGCAAAAAGATCAATAAAAGTAAATCCTCTATTCGGCATTTTACATCTTGATATCTTTGATTGTAATTAAATTCACCACTTACAAGAAAACTCATAAACCCTCATTCCTCTGCGTTCTCTGCGCCTCTGCGGTTCGTTTCATCCGTAAATTCTGTTATGGATAAATTACCAATTACCCATTACAAAATTACCGCCCCTTGCGTATCAATGGGGAGCGATCGCACCATAGATGTAATTCCCGCCTGTTGCCAAGCATTAGCCATCGCTGTAACTAATGATTGGGTATGCAAACTATCTGTTAAAGCCAACAAACTTGGACCAGCGCCACTAATTACCATCCCATAAGCGCCAGCAGCAATAGCAGCAACTTCTACAGCATCATAACCAGGAATTAAAGCTTTACGATAGGGCTGATGTAACCTATCTTGTAAAGCTGCCCTTAACCACTCTTCCCGATTAGTTGCCAAAGCTCGCAACAATAAAGCTAAATGGGAAGCATTGAAAATTGCATCTGCACGACTTATTTCTGTAGGTACAACCTTTCGTGCTTCCGAAGTAGATAATTCAAAATCAGGAATTGCTACCACTGGGATAATATCTCGATGCCAAGTGAGATCACAAATTTCCCAACCTCTGCTGCTAGTAGCAGCCAGACGACATCCACCTAATAAAGCTGGTACTACATTATCAGGATGTCCTTCCATTGCGATCGCCAATTCCATCACTTGTAACTCAGACAAAGGTGAACCCGCCAACTCATTAGCAGCAACTAACCCCCCCACAATAGCAGTAGCAGAACTACCCAAACCCCGCGCCAGTGGTACACCTAACTTAATCTCAATTTTTACAGATGGCGGTGTTTGCTTTATGTGTTCATATAATTTAACAAAAGCCTGATAAAGCAGATTACTTTCATCAGTTTGTACCTTTTCGGCTTCTGCACCAGAAACCTGAATAATTAACCCGCTGTCATTGCGAGTAAACTTAAATTCGTTGTGCAACTTTAAAGCTGCACCAATGCAGTCAAAACCAGGACCTAAGTTGGCAGTCGTGGCGGGAACTTTAACACTAACAGTAGAAACTACAGACATTGTGACAACTAAAAAATTATTAATTAAAAATTTAAAAAATGGATCACTATCTTAGCATCTCATATCAGGGGGACATTTTTGCATGAGTAATTAGATTTTTGGGATTTTAATTACTTTGACGCTCACCACTTATTTCCAGATTGTTTAAAATCAGATATTCTCTTGGTGTAAAGCCATCTCTATATTCTAGCGGTAAATGGGTAATGACGTAAAATAATTTACCATTTTGTGATCCAATGTAAATATCACCCACAATATCTTCACCTTTACTAAAAGCAATCTTTTCTTTTGCCCAAGGATAGGTTACAGTGCTACTTCGACTGATTACTTGCCACTGACTAGATGCAATTAAACCATTTTTTCTATTTATAAACTCTCTTACCTCTTCTACAGTTTTTAAATTATTAGGAAAGGTAAATTGAATATAAGCATTTTCATTTTTATCACCCCCAAAGTTAGCAATAAACTTGACTACTTTTATGTTTTTTGCATCTTCGGATTGAACCAAAAAATCTGTCGCGGGAAAGTAGGTACTGAATAAATTTTTTGCTTGGTAAAGTTTAACGGGAATACTAATTTTTTCCCCTTCCACAGAAATTGTGACTGTTTTGTTAGTTGGTCTATTTTGTGCGGATTCATTACTAGTTCCAAGGGTTTTATCTACAGTGATCAGGCTACTTTTTGGGGAAATTTGGTTTTTGGGTTGTGCTATGCAACTAGTGATCACACTTGATAAAAATGTTACTAAAATTACCTTATTTAAGTTAGTGTGCATTTGTTCAAAAATGTGTTGGTGTTAACAGAAAATTTAATAAATATATGCAATTTACTTTTCTGACTGTAATGAAAATAATGTATTTTAATCTCGTAATAATTTTTTCAAGGGTATACATTTTTGCACAAAACTTTAAGTGATTAAAGTCACTAATAAATATGATTACAATCACAATTATACATGATTAAGATCCTCTTTTAATAGTGAGTATCTTGGCATAATCACATATAACTGAACTCTAGCCGAGTCATTAATAGGGAACACAACTAATGGCCGACAGCTTCCTGTCGGTTTTTTGTTTTTAGTTCGATAAAATATCCCCACAACTTTAATAATAACTTGACAAATATTTTGCCATAGCCACTATCAAGTGTGGGGAGAGTATGATCAAATGTTGAACTTTAACGTTAGCATTACGCAAAGCTTCAGTCGTTGCAGCTATTGATAACTAGCTGTTAACCCTCTTCAATCACTACAGGCTTTGTTTTAGGACATCGCTTGAATAATGTAATCAAAGTAAGGTGCTGCTGCGGACGCATCTTCAGCACTCAGCAAATCCAAGGATGCTTGTTTGAGAGAACTGATAGCTTCTACCATTCCAGGAACAGGAACGCCCAGAGAGTTGTACATTTCCCGCACACCAATCAAACCGATTTTTTCAATTGGTTCTTTGTCGCCAGCAAGTACGCCGTAGGTAATCAGGCGCAAATACCAACCAAAGTCACGGATACACAAAGCACGTTGCTTTTCTGCATAAGCATTGCCACCGGGGGCGATAAAATCAGGGCGCTTTTGCCAAAGTTTTTTGGTTGCTTCCTGAACTATCTTTTTTTCGTTTTCGGAGAGGGTAGCAGCGATTCTAGTACGCTGTGTCCCTGTTTGCAAATATTCTTTGATACTTTTGAGTTCGCCACTGCTAGGGTAACGCAGTTCGTCGTCCGCTTGGAGAATAACTTGGCTAATTACTGTCATGATTATGGTAATCAAACGAAATAATATTATTTGCTAGTTTACCTATTTCGCGGTACAGAAGTGAAGGGTATGGCAAGATAGGGATTGGGGACTGGGGATTGGGGATTGGTAATTGGTGTAAATTATGTAAATTAAATTAATATATTGTAACTTTTGCCTATTCCCCGTTCCCACCGACTAATGACTAATAACTAATAACTAATGACTAATGACTAATATAGTTTGGCGACAGGGTGAAATAATTGAACTGGAAATTTCTGATTTAAGCGATACTGGTGATGGTGTGGGACGCTTTGAGCAGCGAGTGGTTTTTGTTCCAGATACCGTACCAGGCGATCGCACTCTGGTCAGATTGGTACACGTTAAGCCAAAATATGCTCATGCTACCCTCAAACAAATACTCCAACCATCTCCAGAACGTATCCGAGCTAGTTGCATTGTCGCCGATAAATGTGGTGGTTGTGAGTGGCAGCATATAAATTATGATTACCAACTCGTAGCCAAGCAAAATCAAGTTATTCAAGCTTTGGAAAGAATTGGTGGTTTTGTGAAACCATTAGTAGATCCGGTATTGGTAGCTAATTCATCCTTGGGATATCGCAACAAAGCTACCTATCCTCTTGGTATTTCAGCTACAGGTCAGGTTCAAGCAGGTTACTACCAAAAAGGTAGTCATCAACTAATTAATTTAAATCAATGTCCAGTTCAAGACCCCCGCTTAAATCCTCTCTTGGCTGAGGTGAAGCTAGATATTCAAAAGCAAGGTTGGTCAATTTATGACGAAACCCGTCATCAAGGAAAAATTCGTCATTTGAGTTTACGCATTGGTCGTCGTACAGGGGAAATGCTACTAACTTTGGTAGTAAAAGATGGGAATTTACCAAGGATTGAAACCCAAGCCCAGGAATGGTTACAGCGTTATCCTCAGTTACTAGGAGTGGCAATAAATCTGAATAGCGATCGCACCAATGCTATATTTGGTAATGAAACACGCTGTATTGCTGGAAATCCTTACCTGCGAGAAACATTCGCAGAATTAGAATTTCAAGTCCGCCCTGATACCTTTTTTCAGGTGTACACAGAAACGGCTGAATCACTTTTACAAGTAATTCAGTCAGAACTAAATTTACAAGGTCATGAAGTTTTAGTTGATGCTTACTGTGGTATTGGTACTTTAACCTTACCCCTAGCAAAACAAGCACGCCAAGTTATTGGCTTGGAAATGCAATCAGCAGCGGTAGAACAGGCCATTTTCAATGCCCAACAAAATGGAATTAATAATGTTACATTTGAAGTAGGAGCAGTGGAGAAAAGCTTACCAAATTTGGGGATTATACCAGATATTGTGTTACTTGATCCGCCACGTAAAGGATGTGACACTAATGTCATCAAATCTTTACTTGACTTGCAACCTGCACGGATTGTTTACGTCAGCTGTAAAGTAGCCACCCTCGCTCGTGACCTAAAATTACTTTGTGAACATGGATTATACAATCTTACCAGAGTACAACCCGCTGACTTTTTCCCCCAAACGGCTCATGTCGAAACAGCAGCCTTTCTGGTGCGATCGCCATCTTAACAGAAGTATCAGTTTTGAATTAACCCATAATCAATTCTTTACGAAAACTTAAATGGTAAATTTATAGTCTAGTGCATACTAATAATGCTAAGATCAAACTAACCTAAACATAAAAAGTTCTTTTGTTTGAAAACATTAAAGTTGCATAGACTCTCCAACTTAAATAAGAGGTGAAGCAAATTGTGTAAATTATAAAGCGGTGAAAAAGTTGAATATTTATACACTCACTCAAAGTAATAAATAGCAACTTAAAAGTTGTTAACTGCATCAGCAAAACAATTATAGCCAAATGTTAACTAAGCAATTCTCACTTATATTTTAGAGTCAATGCTCCCCAGCATTTTCATAAATTTAGTTTTACAGACGCAAGTTTGAAGGCAGCATGACCAGCTTAATTTCTATCAGGGTGCCTGTAACAGCAAACTGATGTCTAGCTAACTAAAAGCTACGGGGTTTCTCTTGTGATTACCATTTCTCTTCGTCCACTTGGGCGTTCTTGGGGTACTATTAGTTTTGCCTCAACTCTATATTTATGCCCAATATTAGATTTATTATTGGCAGATGTTCCCGCAAAATTACAAGCCGAACTGCGATTAGGACTTCAAGAAGCCCTAGTAAACGCAGCTAAACACGGCAATAATCTTGATCCTGGCAAATTAGTGGTAGTTCGTTTTTCCTTGATAGATAATCAATATTGGTGGATTATTTCTGATCAAGGTAGTGGCTTCACCCCCATCTGTGATGCTGATAGTGATCCCACCGATTATTTACCACCAGATGAATCAGAAAATGGTCGCGGTATGACTCTTCTGCATCAAATCTTTGATCAAGTAGAATGGAACCGCAAAGGCACAGAATTAAGACTTTGCAAACAACTAGAAACCCGGCGTTTATTATCTTTAAGAAGATAGGAATCAGGAATCAGGAATCATAGAAAGTTCTTCTTCACTGTCACCTGTTCCCTGTCAACTATCACCTTCTTCCCCAGTCCCCAGTCCCCAGTCCCCAGTCCCCATTTACCTATTCCCATGAGTAGGACAGGGAGGGGCAGAAATAGACTTATCTAACCAGCCTACAGCCTGTTCTAACCTAGCGTGTGCCTCTTGGGGTTCATTTTTGAGGAGAAACACCATCGCCCCCGCCACCTGTTCACCAGCGCGAGAATTGCGGTTAGACTTGAGACGATGCCAATCATCAGGAGAAATACTTAGTCTTTCCATCAGGGCTTGGGCGAGTTCCAGAGTAGTAAAATCATTAAGTTGACTGGTTTGAGACATAAGATTAAGTGCTGAAGTGCTAAGTTAATAGACAAAAGTTAAAGTTATTATTTATCATCATAGCCAATGGCCAATGACTAATGACTAATTTAGAGGAAAACCAACCATCAGAGTTTGAACAGGAACTAGAAGAACTAGAAACTTCACTCCGATTCTTAAAAGAAAGATATGCCCAAGTGCAAAAGGATCAACAGCAAAAGGCACAATGGCAACAAGAAATCAAAAATCTGAAGCAAAATAAAAATAAAACCCCAGAAATAAAAGCTGAGTTAAACCGTATTGAAAAAGAGTTAGAAGTGCTAGAAATTAACTTAGAAAGTCAGTTATTTTCTTGGAAGAGTCTCAATAGACCTTTTTGGCAAGCAGTTCGTTTTGGTGGTTTAGGCGTAATTATAGGTTGGATGTTAAAATCTTCGGTTGGGTAATTGGTAATTGGGTTATTCATCTCCCCATCTTTTCTGTTTCCTGTTCCCCCGTTAAAATTAATGTTATATATAGTGAAAAAATCCAAATTGTAATAAAATGATTAAACATCGAATTTCCCAAGTATTAAGAAGTGGTCAACCTGAAGAAAGTTTAATAGTACAAGGTTGGGTAAGAACAAAACGCGAATTAAAAGGATTTGCCTTTCTAGAAGTTAATGATGGCTCATCATTAGGTAACTTGCAAGTAGTTATTAATCAAGATTTACCAAACTACGAAGGAATATTAAAACAGATAAACACAGGTGCTTCAGTAGAAGTATCAGGAGTGTTAGTAGCTTCTCAAGGCAAAGGACAAAGAATAGAATTAAAAGCAGATATATTAAAAGTATACGGTGACGCTGATCCCGAAACCTATCCTCTACAAAAGAAACGGCATTCCTTTGAGTTTTTAAGAACCATTGCCCATTTACGGGGTAGAACTAACTCCTTTGGGGCAGTTTTCCGCGTGAGAAATGCTTGCGCGACTGCTATACATCAATTTTTCCAACAACGGGGTTTTATGTGGGTACATACTCCCATTTTAACCGCGAGTGACTGTGAAGGTGCGGGGGAATTATTTAATGTCACCAGCTTGAATTTAAAAGATGTTCCCCGAACTGAAAACAAAGAAATTGATTATACTCAAGACTTCTTTGGTAAACCCACATATTTAACAGTTAGTGGACAGTTAGAAGCCGAAATAATGGCGATGGCGTTTAGTAATGTTTACACCTTTGGTCCTACATTCCGCGCCGAAAATTCTAACACATCTCGTCACTTAGCAGAATTTTGGATGGTTGAACCAGAAATGGCTTTTTGTGACTTAGAAGGAGATATGGATTTAGCAGAAGAGTTTCTTAAATATATTTTTAAATATGTATTAGAAACTTGTCCAGAAGACATGGAATTTTTCAACGAACGGATTGATAAAACAGTCTTAGAAACTGCAAATAATATTATTAACAATCAATTTGAACGTTTAACTTACACTGATGCAGTTAAACTCTTAGAAAAAGCAGATGTTAAATTTGATTATCCTGTGAGTTGGGGTGCAGATTTGCAATCAGAACATGAACGCTATTTAGCCGAACAACTGTTTAAAAAACCTGTCATTGTTACAGACTATCCCGCACAAATTAAAGCCTTTTATATGCGGTTGAGTGATGATGAAAAAACCGTTCGCGCAATGGATATTTTAGCACCAAAAATAGGCGAAATCATTGGTGGTTCGCAACGGGAAGAAAGACTTGATGTGTTAGAAAAACGGGTTTTAGCACAGGGAATGAACCCAGAAGATTTATGGTGGTATTTAGATTTACGTCGTTATGGTACAGTTCCCCATGCTGGTTTCGGTTTGGGGTTTGAAAGACTCGTACAGTTTATGACCGGAATGGGAAATATTCGGGATGTAATTCCTTTCCCCCGCACACCACAAAGCGCGGAGTTTTAATAGTTAGTTAATAGGGGTTTAGTAGTGCTAAACCCTTTTGTTTGTCTGAATCAAGATGTCCAGGATTTAAAGATTTACAGGATAGAAAATGCAGATGAACGCAGATAAACACAGATAAATTTTTAACTCTTACAAATAATCATTCAATATCATCCTTATTTTAGCATCAATACCCGATAAAATCGGGCAGATGTATATGATTAGGTTGTTTAAACCTGAGAAATCAAATCATAAAGTTCCTGATCTATTCTATTTACCTCTTTAGCTAAAATATCTAACTGTTTTAGCTTTTTATCAACTTCTGCTTGACCTTTTTGTTTCTCAGCTAAAACATTATCAACCTGTTGTCTAATGTTCCTAATTTCTGCTTCTAAGCCTTGATCTACAAGATTTTTGACCTTATTCAGTTCCTCAGAAACTCCTTTACCAACCCTGTCAACTATATCCACTGTTGTGCTGTTTATTTGTTCTGAAAACTTCTTACCTACTTCTTGTTTAATTCTGTTACCAAGTCCACCTTCCATTAATTTTCCTTGCACGAAAGCAGCTACCAACATGGGTACTAAAGTGATAGGATTTAATCCTAAAAATATATAACCTATAATACCAATTACTAATTGTGGTATTAAACTTTTTAACATCTCTTGATAACCAAAAGTAGCTCCTATTGCAGCAGCACCAAGACCACCAATTAAAAAACCACCTGCTGCTGAAAAAATTCTTTCCACGGCTGAAACATCCCTAACTCCTACATCTCCTTTAGAAACTTCTACTTTAGAAATAGAAACTCCAGAAAGTTCTAAACGCAGATTATCTACTTTATTAATAAATTCTGTAGCTTCATGCTCTAAAGCATTTTTAATATTTTCCATACGTCTTGATAAAAGTGGCTCAAGTTCAGTATTTTGCCAGTTTAAGAACTCTGCTTCTAACTGACTTTCTAAATGGCTGGTAATTTCTTTAACAGCAGCTTCTATACTTGGCCTAGGATCTTGAAACAATAACTTAATCTCAGTTTGTAATTCATATTCCTGAGCGATAGTTTTAATTTTAGGAACTAATTCTCGACAAAAATCTTTAGTTTTATAACTTACCTGTTCCTTTGAATCTTCAATAGAAAGTGCTAATTTCTGGATGATACTTCGACGCTTTCCTTCCAAAATATTTAATGGTTCTTGAGCAGCAGCATAGCGTTCTTCTAATTCAACTACATCAGTTTGCAGCATACCAATTTGTTCAGGTATGGTTTTTCTAATTTCGTTAATTGCATTTTTTAATTCTTGAGCAGGACGAAGAATTTTAACCCGTCCTCTTTCATTTGTTAAAAATTTCTGAAGCACAGCTTCTAATTGAGTAACACCAGATTTTTGTAATGCTTCATGATCATTATCAAGTTTTCCATCTAACGCTCCTAGTGCATTGATAAAGAAAATACGTTCTGCACCTAATCTAGTATGAGGAGATAATTTAGCAATAGCAAATTGTTTAACTTTATCAATTTCATCTTTTTTACGAATCATATTGATGCGGTTACAAACAAAGAAAATATCCTCATGTCCCATTGGTTTAAGTTTATTAACAACTACTTCTTGTTCAGATTTAGAAAATAGTTGTTCACAAGAAAGTACCAAAATGATAGCATCAACGGTGATTAAGTAACTCTCGGTTACTTGCTGACGGGTTTTGTGTTCGTTTAAACCAGGAGAGTCAATAATTTCTACGCCATTTTTACATAGTTCAAGAGGCCAGAAAAGTTCTAGTTTTTCATAGGGACTTTCATTAATCGCTTGACTTTGATCTGCATCATCTTTGATGACTACATATTCTTCAATTTCATCTACTGGTATTTCCATTGGTTCTTTTTTTGCTGCGCCATCTACTTGATTGAAATAAAGTACAGCACGCTGAGTTTCTCCCCATTTGACTTCGTTAATAATTGCAGTACATGGTGTAGCAAAAGCTGGTAAAATTTCTTCTCCTAATAAAGAATTGATAAAGGTGCTTTTTCCTCGCTTAAATTCCCCCAATATCATTACTTTAAAGGTTGTAGACTGTACAATATTCTGTAAATTTCTAAGATTGTCTACTTGTTGATGTTTATTAAGTAACTGTGCAATTTTAATTTGCTGTTCAATTAATTTAACCAAAGTATTTATTTTGGCTTGAAACTCTTTATAACCTTGATCGTCATTTGGCTGTAACATTGTTTGATCCTCCCTAAATTGGTCTATTTTTGACGAGTAGTTTATATTGAAAATTACATTGACAATGCGTTAGTAATTTGTTGTTGCAAAATCAAAGACTGTCTAATAATTTCTTGCAAATTGAGTTCATTTGTGTTAATAGATAAATCAATATTAAAAGCTGCTTGTTTAGAAAACTTCCAAGCTGCTTGCTCTGTTTGCATATCGTCTATGATTTTTTTGTAAAGCTGACGTAACCTTTGAGAAACTTGTTGGGAATATTCATCAATAGCAATATCAACTACACGGTTTAATTCCTCTACTAAAATCTGTCTTTGTGTATCTAATTCATGGTTGAGATATTGTTCACTCACAAGTAATATTCCTGTACTAGCAGCTATACCAATTGGTCCTCCTAAAATTGAACCTGCGATCATGGCCGCAGTGCTACCAACTCTTGTAAATAGGCGATATTTTTGTAAGTCGGTGATGTTTTGATGTTCAAGTTGAAATTCCATTCCTCTATTTTCTGATGGGTTGAAAGATTGTTGCTTTATTTTTGTATTAAAAATTTTTGCTACCTCATTTTGTAACCATTCCACATCCTGTCCGAGAAATTTTAATAGGAAATTTTCAGATTTACGGCTTAAAATGGTTAATTCCCTTCTTAAGCGGAATGGTAAATCACGTTCCCACCAAAGTTTTAAATCTGGAATTTTCTGTAATTCAAATTGGAGGTTTTCGACAATTTCTTCTTTATTTGCTGTTAAATTTTGATATATTTGTTTAGTACGCTGTAAACGACGTTTTTCTAATTCTAATTGTAGGTTATCCCAGGTCAGATTTGCTCTATCTATTTCATTCTCAGATTGACGCAAATAGAGTTTCTTTTGTTCTATATTTAGATGTATGCTAGAAATCGCACTTTGTGATGTTTCTATTAACTGACTTAACCAGTCTATTAGTTGTTGGGATACTTGACGACTTCTCCAAACACGACGCTCTCCTTGATTTACTAAAGATTCTATTTGAGCAATAATAGCTGTTAAACAGTTATTTTCTGATTGTTGATTTTCATCAGTAGGAAATGTAGGGATGACAGGAATATTTTTAGCAATCAGAGAAATTTTTTGACAAATATTGTCTATTAATTTTTCTCTTTCATCAGGGTTAATTAGATCCAGTTTGGAGATTATCACCATTATACGCGGAACATGACGACCAATAACTTCTTGTTCTAAAAAAGCTGCTTCTGTCATGCTAAATGGTGATGTAGCACTAACTAATAAAACCGCCGCATCACATTGATTTAATATATCTGAAACTAGATTTGCTCGTCGTTCACTTAAATCTCCTGCTCCCGGAGTATCAATAATTTCTATATCTAAAGAACGCAACCAATCATGATTTAAACTAATTCTCACACCTGCAAAAACTTCTTGATCTGATCCTGCTTCATCTGTGGCTAATAAATCTTGCCATGAATTTTCTGATAATGGGCGAATTTCTATTTTTCCTCCTAATCTGATTTCCATTTTTTCTTCTAAACCTGCTATAATAGAAGTCAGTGTGGCTGTAGTTGGTAATGTACCTTCAGGTAAAATATTTCTGTTTAATAATCTGTTAATTAAATAACTTTTCCCTCTACTAAATTCTCCTACAAATACTAAACGAAATCCAGGTAAAAGCCGTCTTTTGTCAATAGTTGATAGTGAATTTAAAATATTTTCTCCTAATTGTTGATTTTCAGTAGATAGAGAGTTAGAAAGTTCAGCACATTGCTTAAACCAGTGAGATAATTTATTGGTTAAATCACTAGGTATCTTAATTTGTGTTTCTTGTATTTCTTTAGTTGCAATTTCTAAGGAAGTTTGATCGGGTTGTTTTTCTTCCAGAGAAATAGCTGCGATATCACTAATTAACCATTCTTGACTTTCAGGAATTAAATCATGATAATATTGATAGACATCCTTTGGTAAAAGTCCTACATAATGTTTAGCTAATGCTGAAAAATCTGCTTTATTTCTATTGAGGATACTACAAAAATTTTCTAAGGATGTAAATAAAGCATTTTCACGAATAGTTTTTACTTGGGGTGTTAAATTTACAGAAATATCCGCAGGTTGATTAATTATTATTTGCTTTGTCCATAGAGGATGATTTGCTTTTATATCCCGTAAATCTAGTTTTTTAACAACTTCCTTTGTAGTTAAAGACCATTCTACTACAGCCCAAGGTGTGGTATAGCCATTAATTTCATTTTCAGTTTTTTTAGGAACAGTTAATAAAGACACTATTCCCCATTCTCCTAATCTTTGTACAGGAATAGGAGGAAGTGCAACAGTTTCAATAGTTACCCAATCTCTCAATTCAGCTATTTTATGAATTCCTCGTACTAGACTAGAAATACTGCTTTGTTGAGTAGTAGTTTTTGCAGATATTTGTCTAAGTAAATTTCTATCAATATTCATTTGATATCTCCTTATTTTTAAGCTGAAATTGTGTTATCTGGAGCATCTGCAACTACGATAAAGTTGCTATAATCTTCCCACGCATTGAGAAAATCCAAAGCGTCAATAACTGCCATTTTTCCATCAGAATGTCCACTATCATTAAGAATAATTTTTACTGAACCATCTGCTTGTGTATCAATCCCCGTTACCCATACAGCATGGCCACCATTTGTTTGTTCAATAGGTGTATCATCAGCATCACGCATGGGATACCATATTTCATGAGCATCAAGAGCAACTATGACGCGATCGCCTTTTTCTAGTGCATCAGCAATATCATCTAAACGAGCATCATATTTTTGTTCTGTGGGTATTCCTAACTCATTTAAAAGTTTACCTACATCACTAGGACGAGTACCATTATCTGGATCAAACCAGCCATTTTTCTGAGCAATTTCACAAGCTTCTTCTTCAGAAATAGCAACACCTGTAATAGACTCAAAAATGCTAATTTGAGCCACTACAGCACAGGAATTTTGTCCGCTTTGTTGATTCCAAAATTCAACATTTTCTAGAGGTTCTCCAAAACCATTAAAGTCAGCAATATCCCATTGATTATCAGGTGTAAACCAATCCAGTGAATAGTTAAAAACTTCAACTATATTAAAATCAGAAAATTCTGTTTCTGGAACATTCTCTATCTTTGATGTTTCAGGTATTATTTGAGCATCTGATGAAAAATCATTCTCATGTATATCTTCTGAGTTTAAATTATCAATAAACCATTCCTGAAAGTTGCTCAAAATATCATCAAGCATAATTATTATTCCCTATCTGTATTAACATCACTTTGGTTAGCATTATATAATCCATGTACTTCAAGAGATTTAATTCTAGAATTAATTTCTAGTAAATCAGCTTGAATATCTTGTTGTAATCTAGCAAGACCTTCCTTTTGTTCTTTTTGCTCTTGTTGCATAGCATTAACAATTGCTTGATAGGTAGTAATGTATGTATCAATATGGTTATTCAATTGACTTTCCATTTGTTGAGAATACGCTATTAAAGATTGCTCAACAGTTTTTTTTGCTGACTTAAAATAATTCTGAATTTTTGGTTGTAGTTCATTCCAAGAACGATTTTGTAGTTCACTTAATGATGGACCAAATAAGCTACCAAAAATACCTCCTAATACGGCACCAACAACAGTTCCTACACCTGGCAGAACTAATGTTCCTAGTGCTGCTCCTGCTCCTGCTCCTACATTTCTACCTGATTTATCTCCTGCTGCTTTACCAATTTCAGAAGCTACAGACATGACACTAGAAGTGCTAATTTGCATATTACCCTGTGTAGCTTTTATCTTATCTAAATTAGTGTTACTGGAAAGTGCTTTCAACTTACTATACTGTAGAGAAAACTTTTGATCAAAATGTTTCTTTACTTGATTAAAAGAAATATTTAATTCATTAGTAGCACTTTTTAAACTTGCATCAAGAGTAGAAGGAGCATTATTAAAAACAGGGTAGATGCGATTTTCCAGTATATTTTTTAGTTCATCCTTATTTTGTGCGCCAAAAATTATTCCTCGAAGTTGTGATTCTATATTTTCTTGACAATCAATAATTATTTTTTCTACTTTGGATTTGGTAGCATTAGCAGTATTTTTAATCATTGTTGAACATTCTCGATATTGCTCATTAGTAAATGATGGTAAATCTCTAATAACTTCACTTTCAATAGCTTCCTGTTTTCGTCTAAACTGTTCTTGTTGAGTTTGAAGATGGGATTCTGATTGACGAAAAACTTGTGTGAGTAATCTACTGAGACTTTCTGAGATGGCAATTTCTCTACTACTCATTAGATATTCATGCAATTTTTTCTCTAATTCCAGAAATTTATCATGCCAAAGTTGATTTTTGCCATCAATTTCTTCTGTTGTATTTAACATATCTAACACTATTTGCGGCGCTGCTTCTATCATTAAAAAGTTGTCTATTTTTAAATTATCTTTCAGTCTTTTATGAATATTCTTAATTAATCTTTCTTGCTCTTTTTGCCTAATTGTATCCATCTTACTAATTACAAATACACAACGATGAATATATTGAGAAATTGATCCTGAAAGAAAACTAATTAATGTGGTGGAAAGAGGCTGTCCAGCCGGTATAATAATTACGGCAGCATCAGCTTCATTTTCGATCACTTTTGTGGTTATTTTACCGTGTTCTTCATTGTCTGCATTAGTTCCAGGAGTATCTATAATAACAATTCCACTCTTGAGAAAATTCGCTGGATGATATATCTTTACACCATCTAAAGCTCTGGCAAGTTCTTCTTCAGATGTTACCATCTGTACAAATTGATGAGGAGAAATTCCCATTTCTATAACTTCACTTGATGTTACTAATTTGCTGGGAATTGGTGGATTTTTAGGAATAGGTTGATTTTTTAATCTTTGATTTATAACTGTCGTAATAACTATAAATAATGGTAGTAATAATAAACTTAAAAACCAGGCAGATATACTAGATAACCAAATCATCAAAGGTATCCAAATTATCAAACTTGGAAACCAAGCAATTTTTGTTTTTGGAGTAGTTATTTCAGATGGTTCTGTAGGTTTTTTAATAAACAGTTTTGGTCTTGTATGTCTAAATAAAGCCTGAACTTTAAAACTCATTCCATAACTAATTTTAGTTTCTATGGCTGTAGCTACTAATGCGGAGGTTTTCAATAAATCATCCCGAAGTAAGGCGTTGATAAAGGTACTTTTACCACTAGAAAATTCACCAATGATGGCTAAGTATAAGTTAGGATCTGCACGACGTTTTTTAATCCTTTGTAGCTGATGAGATAATTCTTGTCTAACAGTGTTAGTAATACTCGGCTTTTGGAGTATTTTCTCTAAAAATCGAATGTGCTGATCAATTTTGCTGAAGTATTCATTTGCTGGTATCATACCTGAATCTCACTTAATTGGTGACAAATTGGTGACAAATTAGGCTTGTAAATTTTTTGTCAACAGCCTTGCAGAGAACTGAAAAAAACTGGTCAGACCCTAGTTGACGATATAGAGAAAGTCGGAACAAGACCCCTTAACTTCACCAAACTGCCAACCTGCTAACCTATTAGTTCTTTATTATCTGTCCTACCCTCAAGTAAAATCTCTGACAGTTAATTTAATCCTTTAAAATCTCTATCCATCCAATCATATACTTAACTAGACGCAGATCAATATATTGTTACAAGGTTGTAATATTAATATAAGTATTTTTATGTAATGTAAAATTTGACTATATGTTTAGTAACTCTACTTCCGTGTAACGATTGTAAAACGTCAATCTAACCTACTTTCTCGTTTTTGGGTTTAGGTTAAAAATGCCGATATGATGGGAGGTAGAACCTCCCGGAAAGCATTCCCAGTCTCTGACTGGGAACGAGGATTTTAATTCTGGTTCTCCCCTTTTTAAGGGAGGTTAGGGGGGATCAAAACATGATGATATATTCAACAGGTAAGAATCATGACTTCTGTAACTTTACAAATACCAAAATCATTAAAATTCACAGATGATGAATTTGTAGAAATAGTCGCGGCTAATAAAGATTTACGTTTAGAATTATCTCATCAAGGAGAATTAATTGTTATGTCACCAACGGGGGGAGAAACAGGAAATCGCAATTTTGAAATGTATATTGATTTAGGATTTTGGAATAGAAAAAATAATTTAGGAAAAGCATTTGATTCTTCCACCGGGTTTAAATTACCAAAGGGTGGTACTCGTTCCCCCGATGTGTCTTGGATAAAAATAGAAAGATGGAATGCACTGACACCAGAACAAAGAAAAAAGTTTTTACCTTTATGTCCTGATTTTGTGATTGAATTAGTTTCCGAAAGTGATGATTTAACAGATACGCAAGCAAAAATGCGCGAGTATATTAATAATGGTTTGCGTTTAGGTTGGTTGTTAAATCCTAAAGATCAACAAGTAGAAATTTACCGTCAAAATCAAGAAGTGGAAATATTAGAACATCCTCAAACTTTATTTGGGGAAGATGTATTACCAGGTTTTATTTTAGATTTAACACCGATCTTCTAAACGCAGATGCACGCAGATAAACGCGGATTATTTTAGGATTTAACTTCCTTTTCCTCTTTCTCTTCCTTTGCGAACTTAGCCACTTTGCGTCTTTGCGTGAAAAAAATAAACCCAGATACTCACAGATAAATAAAGTGTTGGGTTTCCTTGCGTCAACCCAACCTACATGATTAAGGTACTTCAATCGGAATCAAAGAATTTTCCGGCAAATAACTATGAAAACACCCATCATCCCCTAAAACCACAATTAAACGCAAAGGATAATCAGGAGGAACTTGCAAATCTGCCCAAGGTACTGCCACTTCTAAACAAGTATTTAAAGCAGCTTGGGCGCGAGTTGCACGAGGATGCCATTGATAATTATTTCCTGCTTCTCGAAATTGAACTGATTGGGTGAGTAAATTAATTTCTAGATGATGATGAAACAAATAATTAACTGGTGATAAATCTGGAACTTCCGCTAAAGGTACAGGACTATTCACCATTGTTCTATCTGGATAATACCAAAGTAAATTTAACTCTGGTGGTAGTTCTTTTCCTGGCGAAACGCCGCTTTTAAAATCTACCCGCAAATAGAAATTCAGGTGATCTACCCCATACCAAAGCCGCTGAATTAAGCTGCTATTGTGCATTGTTCCCCGTGCGCCACCAACTTCGATTCTGCCGGCTTTATCCCAGTCTTGTTCATCACCTTTACCATCAATAATGGGATGAATAAAGCCTTCTGGGCGGTGGTCTGCCCGTGCTTCATGGACTTCTAATGGTTTTGTTAAATAGGCGGGAATTGGTTCATTTAAGGCTTTATAAATGCCATATAAATGCTCACGAAATAACTGATCAAATATGGCATCTTGATTTGAAGAATGTCCTTCACCAAACCACCAAAACCAATCAGAACCTTCAGCCGCATATAAGGCTTCCCATGCAGTAGGGTTATTTTCTTCTGTAGCTTCGGGATGATTTGCTAAAGTTTGTCTGGCATGGGTGAGATAGTCCCAAGCGCGATTTTTGGCAGGATCTCCGATCCAAGTGGTAAAACTGCCATCTACCCATGAACCACTATGTAATTGTTCACCATTTATAGTAGCTGTAGCAGGATATTTTTCTAGAAATTCTGAGACAGTAACCAGTTTGATATTTTCTTGATTACTCAAATTTTGATACAAGGTTTCTAGGAAGGGTTTACCGTCTTGGGGATAAAATTCCCAGCAATTTTCTCCATCTAAAGCAATGGTAACTAACCAAGGTTGTTCACTTGGGTTTTCTCGTTGTTTTTTGGCGATCGCCTGTAAATGTCCTACTAAATCCGCTGTAGCCTGTTTCGGCTGCATGGAACTGTAGGTAAAACCAATCAAATCGGATAATCTATGATCCCTGAAAACTATAGATACATCACCTGCTGGAGTTTGCAAGCGATAGGGACGATAAAGTAATTCTGGTTGCTGCACATTTCCCGCCCCATCACGATGGAAAAAGTGTTTTATTGTCCAACCTAAGACGGCTTCATCTGAGCAAATCCACTTAAATCCCTGCTTAATAATATACGGCAGTATTTCTGGACTAACTGACTGTTCCGAAGGCCATAAACCCTTGGGTTCTTGCCCAAAACGGTCTTTATATAAATCCCAAGATTTCTGTAAATGCCGAGGAATGTCTTCCGCCCACTGAAAGCGATAGTTTGGTAATGTCATCTGGGGTACTGCTACCCGCCCAGAATTGGTATCAGCTAACAAGGGTAAAATCGGGTGAGTATAGGGGGTGGTGGTAACTTCTAGCTGTCCAGTTTCCTGCATTTTCCGGTGTTGGGGAATAATGCGACTAAGGATTTGCTTTTGTTTAGAATAAATCCGTTGGCGATCGCTTAAAGTAAAATCACGTCCCTGTTTTAACCAAGTTGCAATTTCCGGGTCATCCCAAAACAGCGGATCAATCCAAGCCAAATTATGCCAAGCTAGTAAATCGCTGTAATCTACCGCTTGCCAATTTGCTAAACACCAAGCTTGACCATGTTCCTGTCTTTGATGATACAACTCCCCATAACGAGGATGTGGATCAATTAAAGTATGGTGATTAGCATCAAAAAAATGTTGAACAATAAATTCTTTCTGTTCTGTGGTTAACTTTTCAACCGGTGTCAAACTGGCTGTCAAATAGGGATCAAAAGCAGTCCCCGCAATATAATCTTCTAGTTGCAAAATCAAAGACGGTACTAAATTCACCGTTTGGTGTAATTTAGGATACTTTTCTAATAGTAATATTAAATCTAGATAATCCTTAGTACCATGCAACCTTACCCAAGGTAGGCGATACTGCTGACTAGCAGAGGTAGAAACACCACCAGGAGACTTGTACAGCGGCTGGTGTTGATGCCAAATAAAAGCGACGTACAGAGGGTGAGACATGAGGAGTGATAAGTTATTGGGGATTTACTAATAATCTTGAATTATCAATGATAGTAATTGGTAATGGGTAATTGGTAATGGGTAATTGGTGGTTGGGAAAAATACTTCCCCACCTCCCCAGTCCCCAGTCCCCAGTCCCCAGTCCCCAGTCCCCAAGTCCCTAAACTACTTGTTCAATTTCCGCAATTTCGGGGATCATTTCCTTGAGACGGCGTTCAATACCCATTCTCAAAGTCATTTGTGAACTAGGACAAGAACCGCAAGCACCTTGTAAACGCAATTTCACAATAGGTCCATCAAGTTCTACAAGTTCCACATTACCCCCATCAGACATCAGATAAGGGCGCATTTCATCTAATACAGTTTCAACGTTTTCAGTTGTCAGTTCCATAGTTGCCATAGTTTTAGACCTGCTTAGTTAAGGATGGCTTTGAAAATGGGAATTGAGGATGCTTACCCATTTCCCAAAATATAACAGGAAGCAGGGAGGATAGGGGAGGCAGGGGAGATGGGGAGATGGGGAGAATAATATATTACTTCCTGCCTCCTGCCTCCTGTTCCCTGTTCCCTGTTCCCTGTTCCCTGCCTCCTGCCTTCTGCCTCCTGTTCCCTGTTCCCTATTCCCTATTCCCTTTTAATCAATTTTGAGATTCTATCTCACACTCGCTAGGGGAATACAACACCGGTTGTTGATAAAGTGGGACTGTGAAGGTGACAGTTGAGCCAAGTCCTTCACCCAAACTGTAGAAATGTACCTCACCACCCATGGCCTCTATGAGTTTTTGGGATATGGTTAAACCCAAACCCGTGCCACCATAATGGCGAGTGCGAGAACCATCCACCTGGGAGAATAATTGAAACAGTTTGTCTTGTTTATCTAAGGAAACACCAATTCCAGTATCTGCCACCCGCACTTTCACCATGCCGGGTGCTTGTGGTTTACTAGACTTACTTTTACTTTTTTTGACAACTAAATCGGCGCTGATGGTGACTCCACCTTCATGGGTGAATTTCAGGGCATTGCCTACCAAATTGAGCATCACTTGTAACAACCGTTGGTAATTACCTTGAACGATAATTTCATCGGAGGTAACAGGCATTTGCATTTGTAGGCTGAGGTTTCGCATCTCCGCTTGGGGACGGGTAAAGTTTTCTACATCACCGAATAGCTCATTTAGTTTAACTGGTGAGCAATCTAACTCCATTTTGCCAGCTTCGATTTTGGCAATGTCTAAGATGTCATTGAGAATATTCAGCAGGTGAATTGATAGCTGATGAGCTTCAGATACAAATTGATGCTGTTCTTCGGGATCATCTGCCATCCCTTCTAAAATCAGCTTTAAAAAGCCAATCATGCCGTTAAGGGGGGTACGAATTTCGTGGGATACGTTGGCGAGAAATTCGCTTTTTAAGCGGGAGGCTTCTTCAGCTTTTTGTCTTGCGTCTTCTAGTTCTTTGTATAAGGTAGCATGAGCGATCGCAGTTCCCAGCTGATCTGCTAACTCTTTACTTAATTCTCTTTCCGTTTCTGTTAATAATTGGTATTCATTGTCTAAACTCAAAGCCACTAAACCATTTGCCTGGTCTTGATAACTAGTCGCAACCAACAAAAATTTTTGCTGCTGAGAATTTTGGGAGATCGGCATCTCTATCACTATTGGTTCTAGAGTTGCCAAAGCCTGAACAAAGGCAGGTTCAGAAGATATCTCTATTTCTGAACCTAGCAGCGGCTCTAATTCTGCTTGGTGATATTCTGCGATTACCTGAACTTTTGTAGCCAGGGGCTGATAAGGACAGATAATACAACGCTCCAGTTTGAGAATTTTTCCTAAACTGTCAACTGTTTGCTGCCAAATAATATCTAAATCCAGTGTCCGGCGGATATTTCTGGTAATTTTGTTTAATAGTTTTTGGTATTGTATCGATAACTGCGGCACGCTACGCGATTGTAAAGCCAACTCTAGTGGTGAAGGCGTTTTTACCCCCTTATTCACTGCTTTACCATTGACTGGAGATGGTAATAACCTACCCATCACCAAAACTATTGTCGCGGTTTGACCTACTTGCGGCATCAGCGGAGTAATTGTCAACTCCAACTCAAGTAACTGCTGACTGCATTTAAACCAGCACTGTAATCTTTCCGGAACTAAAGTTGTTAAAATCCGGTGCAAGCTTTCCAGATAGGCAACTTTATCTACCGGAGTAAAGATTTCATTGTTATTAAGCACATCAACTATTTTCTCAGTCCCTACGTCTAGGAGTTCGCTGTGTTGCCAATCAAAGGTCAGATAACACCCAGTACCATCTTGCGTATATACCAACTCAGATGTAAGAGTTGGTAATAAGCCATCGGTACTGCGGTTAACAGATTCCAGGTTCTGAGAAAATAAATTTGGCAATTGGGTATTCGCAGTAATAGTCATTAATCGAGTTGGATAGACAAATTGCTTTCCACCGTAGTTGTACTAAAGCTGATTAAATTTTGGCATAAAGTTTTACAGCTTTAACACTTGCGATTATGTATTTTTGACTTTTCTGGAATCTAACGCCTTAAATTTTACATTTTTTATCATTTAGAGGGGATTGGGGATTGGGGATTGGATATTGGGGATTGGGGATTGGGTATTGGATATTGGATATTGGATATTGGGTATTAAAGTTATTCTCCCCTGCTCCCCTGCTCCCCTGCTCCCCTGCTCCCTGCTCCCCTGCTTCCCATCTCCCCTGCTCCCCATCTCCCCCTCCCTGGAGATATTAATCGTTCCATTCACCTCTGGGGGGAACAGGTGTACGGATTGGTGTACGTGTTAACTCATCATCTCTAGGTATATCACCCCTTAACCATTGGCGAATCGCCACTTCAATCACCTTGCTAGGATCGTTGGTGAGATGCTGAATTTGGGCTATTAACTCGGAGTCTAAACGAACAGCGATTTCTACCTTGTCGGGATGTATGTTTTCCGCATTGGTAGATTTTTCTTGCATATTCATAGGTTTAAAGGTTCTGAAATGTTATTATCAAAAAATGTCAAGCAGTTAGATTGACGATAGCGGCTATTTCACTGATTAAATCAAAAAGTACAGTTAGATAGCTATGCGAAATAGTAGCAAACTAAGAGGTCAAGTTTTAAATGACTCTAAAGGTTGTGTTTGTAAAATTGTTCATGATTTCTACTGTGTACTTAATTTATCTTTATTGTACGTCTCCTTTCTGGATCAATACAAATACCGATAGCTATAAATAGAGTTTCATACTTTTCTCAAATATTCACCTGTCTATAGAATCAGTTGTCCTGAATACTGGAGCTTCCCCGGTTTAGAAAACCGGGGATTTCTGAAGAGTCCACAAACGAACTTTCTTATGTGAAAGCAGCTTAATGTTAGAGTTTTGATTTTCAGACTGTCTTGGCTAAGAAAGCATTAAAATACATTAAGTAAATAGCTTTCACTTTTGGTTGCTGCTCAAGCAAAGATAGTATATGACTGACGTTCCCGCAGTTCGCATTCGCAATTTTTGTATTATTGCCCACATTGACCACGGAAAATCTACTCTCGCTGATCGCTTGCTACAGGTCACTGGTACTGTAGAGAACCGACAGATGAAAGAGCAGTTTCTCGACAACATGGATCTGGAACGGGAGCGCGGCATTACCATTAAGCTGCAAGCTGCCCGGATGAACTACACTGCTAAAGATGGTCAGCAGTATGTTCTTAACCTTATTGATACTCCTGGACACGTAGATTTTTCCTATGAAGTGTCTCGTAGTCTGGCAGCTTGTGAAGGTGCTTTGTTGGTTGTCGATGCCTCTCAAGGTGTAGAAGCACAAACTTTAGCAAATGTGTATTTGGCGCTGGAGCATAATCTGGAGATTATCCCGGTTTTAAATAAAATTGACTTACCAGGGGCTGAACCAGAGCGGGTAATTGGTGAAATTGAAGAAATTATCGGTTTAGATTGCAGTGGGGCAATTTTGGCTTCTGCTAAGGAGGGAATCGGTGTTCCTGAGATTTTAGAGGCTATTGTGGAGAGAGTACCTCCAGCAGCTAACACCGTAGATGAACGCTTACGGGCGTTGATTTTTGATAGTTACTATGATAGTTACCGGGGCGTAATTGTTTATTTCCGGGTGATGGATGGTAGTGTGAAAAAGGGCGATCGCATCTATTTGATGGCATCGGGCAAAGAATATGAAATTGATGAGTTAGGTGTTCTTTCTCCCAACCAAACGCAAGTTGAAGAACTACACGCTGGAGAAGTGGGTTATTTAGCTGCATCAATTAGGGCTGTAGCTGATGCACGAGTAGGAGACACCATTACCCTAGCCAAAGCCAAAGCCACAGAAGCTTTACCTGGTTACACCGAAGCCAACCCAATGGTATTTTGTGGGATGTTCCCCATAGACGCGGATCAATTTGAAGATCTGCGGGAAGCTCTGGAAAAACTTGAACTTAATGATGCAGCCCTGCATTACGAACCAGAAACATCTAGCGCCATGGGGTTTGGTTTCCGCTGCGGTTTCCTGGGTTTGCTGCACATGGAAATTGTCCAAGAACGGTTGGAGCGAGAGTATAACCTAGATTTAATTATTACAGCGCCTTCTGTGGTTTATAAGGTGATCACTAACAAGGGAGAAGAACTATACATTGATAATCCTAGCCGCTTACCTGCTCCCAATGACCGGGAAAGAATTGAAGAGCCTTACGTGAAGGTAGAAATGATTACTCCAGAAACTTATGTTGGCAGTTTGATGGAGTTGTCACAAAACCGTCGGGGTATTTTCAAAGATATGAAATATCTCACCCAAGGACGCACCACGCTAACTTATGAATTGCCTTTAGCGGAAGTTGTGACTGACTTTTTTGATCAAATGAAATCCCGTTCTCGTGGTTATGCCAGTATGGAATATCATATCATCGGCTACCGGGAAAATCCTTTGGTGAAGTTGGATATCATGATTAACGGTGATCCCGTAGATTCCTTGGCGATGATTGTTCATAGAGATAAAGCTTATAATGTTGGCAGAGCAATGGCTGAGAAGCTCAAAGAACTGATCCCACGTCATCAATTTAAAGTACCCATTCAAGCGTCTATTGGTAGTAAAGTGATTGCCAGTGAACACATCCCTGCTTTGCGGAAAGACGTTTTGGCTAAGTGCTACGGTGGAGACATCAGCCGCAAGAAAAAACTATTGCAGAAACAAGCCAAAGGTAAAAAACGCATGAAATCTGTAGGTACGGTGGATGTACCTCAGGAAGCTTTTATGGCAGTGCTGCGGTTAGATCAAAATTAGAGCAGGAGTCAGGGAGTTAGAAGCAGAAATTACACCCCTGCTCCCCTACTCCCCTACTCCCCATCTCAATACTGCTCGCTTTGTGAATTGAAAAGTTGTGACAGCGGTTTGGGTAAAGGTTTTTGTCTTCCCAAAGCTACTTCTGAAAAATAATCATCATCTATACAAATTACACTCTTCGGGAATTTTAAAATCCAAAATCACAAATAGTTCCCTAACGTTGACTACTCTGATAAGCTTGATCCAAAAAACTCTTAAAAAATTAAAAAATTACAGAATTTTCGTAATCACTTTCATGGTAATTGCACACTTATTATTTTGATATCAATGTAGTTTTTTTTAGTTTTTTAAATTTTTGTAAATCATCGGAGAGTTAAGTCAATGAAAATATTAGTGCTGAGTTGGGAATTTCCGCCAAGAATCGTCGGAGGAATTGCCCGTCATGTGGGAGAGTTATACCCGGAATTGGTCAAGCTAGGGCATGATATTTACGTAATTACACCTGAAGTTAAAGAAGCATCTCTGTATGAGGTAATTGAGGGTATTCATGTTCATCGAGTACCAGTAGAAAATAGTAACGATTTTTTGCACTGGGTCGTGAATTTAAATGAGAGCATGGGAAATCACGGTGGTAAATTGATCAGGTCAGAAGGTGTGTTTGATATTATTCATGCTCATGATTGGCTAGTTGGGGATGCAGCGATCGCTCTCAAACATACTTTTAAAATTCCCTTAATTGCTACCATCCATGCCACAGAGCATGGACGTTACAACGGTATCTACAATGACACGCAACGCTATATTAGTGGTAAAGAAAAGTTACTAACTTATAATGCTTGGCGCATCATTGTGTGTACTGAATATATGCGAGGTGAAGTAGTCAGAACTTTACATAGTCCGGGAAATAAAATAGATGTTATTTATAACGGTATTCGTCCAGAAAAAAAACAGCATCACGAAGATTTTCATGCTCAAGATTTTCGTCGCCAATTTGCCGCAGATCATGAAAAAATTGTTTATTACCTGGGACGGATGACTTATGAAAAAGGCGTATCTGTATTACTTAATGCCGCTCCCAAAATACTTTGGGAAATGGGGGGTTACGTTAAATTTGTGATAGTTGGCGGTGGGAATACTGAGCATCTGAAACAGCAAGCTTGGGATTTAGGAATTTGGGATAAATGCTATTTTACTGGTTTTCTCTCTGATGAATACTTAGATAAATTTCAAACCATTGCCGACTGTGCAGTTTTTCCTAGTCTTTATGAACCATTTGGAATTGTGGCTTTAGAAGGCTTTGCTTCTAGAGTACCAGTTGTGGTTTCTGATACTTGTGGTTTTCCTGAAGTAGTTCAACATACAAAAACAGGTATTGTCACGAAAGTCAATAATCCTGATTCTTTAGCATGGGGAATTTTAGAAGTTTTGCAAAATTCAGGTTATCGAAAATGGTTAGTAGATAACGCATATCAAGATTTAGAACGACGGTTTCGATGGCCGAAATTAGCCAAAAGAACAGAAGCGGTATATGAAAGAGTGCTAAAAGAGCGATCGCAAATTGATTGGTAATTAAATACAGATGAAAACTGAGGTTTTTGCAGAGTAGCATCTAGAATTAATCATTACTCTGCATTTTTTGCCGTAAAAAAACACTACAAAGTCTATACGCTGGGAATTTCACCCCTGTTGATGAGAAAGTTAATATGATTGCTGTTTGCGCCAAAAGGTAACTATGACAAAAGCATTCCCAAATTTAGCCAGGCGCTTGAAGAATGCAAAAACCAACCTGTTGAGGATGGTAAACCGGATCATAAACCGTCTGAAAGCAAACTTGAAGCGATACTGGCAAGACATCACCACTGATATCCGTCCTCCCTCAGCTAAAACAAATTATAAATTACCCTTATTAGCCGGTCCTGTGCATAATTTGGGTGGAGGTGGTCCAGATGTTGATGACGCTATTCAGTGGATGATTAATCAAGTCAGAGGTGGTTCTAAGTCCAATACAAAGGTAAATGTTTTAGTTATTCGCGCTGCTGGTAACGATGATTACAATCAGTTAATTTATCGGATGATAGGAGTAAACTATGTAGAGACTTTAATCATTAGCAACAGACAAGAAGCTAACAGAACAGATATTTTTGATAAAGTCAGAAATGCTGGTGTCATCTTCTTTGCTGGTGGTGATCAATGTGAATATATTCGCAACTGGAAAAACACTAAATTAGAAGTTGCTGTCAAGTCAGTTTATGATAAAGGTGGTGCTATTGGTGGTACTAGTGCAGGGGCAATGATTCAAAGTGAATTTGTTTATGATTCTTGCGCTTGTGAAGATAGCATTGAAACCAAAGAAGCACTTGATGATCCCTATCGCAATATTACCTTTACTTATAACTTATTCCAGTGGAAATATTTACGCAAAACTATTATTGATACCCATTTTGATGAACGCAAAAGAATGGGGAGAATTATGGTTTTTATTGCCCGTCAAATTCAAGATGGTGTATCTGCAAATGCGCTAGGAATAGCGATTAGTGAAGAAACATCTTTACTTGTGGATAAATATGGAATTGCTAAGGTTATAGGTAAAGGTGCTGCTTATTTTGTGCTAGGAGATCACCCACCAGAAGTTTGTCAATCTGGAAGTCCTCTGACATATCATGACTATAAAATTTGGAGAGTTCCTAGAGATGAGACATTTGATTTAAATAACATCCCTTCCAAAGGTTATTATCTCAGGAGTGTGAAACGGGGAAAATTTGATTCTGATCCTTATTGATGGATGCACAGATAGATTTTGAACACGAATACAAGGTTAAGTAATTTGTAATAATTCAGATAAGGCAATAAGATCCCCGACTTCACCAGAGCAATTTATCATTTATGGACACCATAAATCAAAGAAGTCGGGGATCTGGGTATGAACGATTGCTATAGCTGAATACTTACAGTAATTTGTATTTTTGTTTTAATTATCTATGTTATTTTTAGTTTTTGTAGTGCGGGCATCTTGCCCGCTTTAATATAAAAAAATCCTTTTCATCGAAAAATATATTTAATTCATAACAATGTTAGTCTAGAGTTTTAAAAATCTGACTACTACAAATTTGCAAAAAGTTGTCAAAATAAAGACAATAGATAAAATTTGATTTGGCTATGACTCAAGAAACAATTACTACAATTGCAGGTATTTATGAAGTGTGCATCGGCGTTATAGAACCAATTTCAGCAATTCAATATTGGCAACAGTTTGGTTATCGCATTGGGGAAGTGGGAGAATTAAACGCAGAGACGGCTGATCAATTATATGGGGTAAATTCCCCATTACAAGCAGTTCGTCTTGATCACCAAGATGCAGATCATGGTTTAATCAGGTTGATGAGTTGGCAAAATCCCACAAATCAAGGTTTGGGTATTAGTTCCATGAAAGTCAAAGGTAATCGCTGGACTACTGCTTTAACTACTGACTTGCTAGGGATTTTAAACCACGCCGAAAATGCCAAAACCGCTGGTGAAACAATCCGCTATACTTACCCATACTGGGAAGTCATTTATCAAAAAGAACAAAAAAGCCGTCCTTTCTTAGCACCTGCGATGGGAGTCAGAGAAATGCTACTGCTACAACCTCTGACACGACAGGTATTATTTCAACGCTTTGGTTATGTTATGCCCCATTATGGCAAAATCAATCATGATGCAGCGTTTAGCACAAGCCAGTTTACCCATCTGGGGTTAATTGTTCAAGACGACAGCAAAGAAACCCTGCGGTTTTATGAAGAGGTTTTAGGTTTGTTGCGTGTGCGGGATGATGTAGAAACTACTTATGAATCTTCTTTTGCAGGAAGGGATTTTTTTGAACTCCAACCAGGGGAAAAATTTATAGTTACAGCTTTTGATGATCCTCGTTCTTCTCGAACTGACTTAATGACAGCACGCAGTGGTAGACTTTATATTGTGCGTTTTCCAGAGAACATCCCCTTAGAATCACGCTTTAGATTTGCCCAACCGGGAAGTTTGGGTATGTGCCTTTACACTTACCGGGTACAGGGAATAGAAACTTATTTTGACCGAATTCAGAGAAGTAATGTCCAGAAATTTACTAAGATTGTCAATAATGAATTTGGGGAAATGAGTTTTTCTTTTGTTGCTCCAGATGGCTATTTCTGGACTTTGGTAGAAAAAAATTAGAAAAAAATTAATTTAATCAGAATCAGGAGAAAATGATTATATGGTCGCACACATTCAGGAAGTTGATGCCCAACAATGGGTTAAAACTCGCTCTTCCCTCGATGCTAATGAATCTACTTTTCTGGTTTGGACGGGTAAAATTTATAGCTTTATACCTGGAGAAAAGCGACAAATATTATTTAAAATCATTGGCATGAGTGCTAGTCGGTGTATTCTCACTGCTGAAGGTCGTTGGGATTTTACTTCTAGAGAACTAACTTATTACCTGAACCCAGAGTCAGATGAGATTGTGCGAAAATGGGAAAATCCTTGGACGGGGGAAACTGTATCCGTGATGCACGTTGCTAACAGCCCGGTGCAAGGTAAGTTTAAAGGTAAGCTACCAGTGGAAGTGGAAGGTGAAAATACTACCTTTGTATTTGATCTGTTTCCACATTATCCCAACCCTTTGGCAGAAGATCCCAAGTTTGCGGCCTATTGTCCATCTCAAATTTATCAAGCAGCTGAGTTGTTTAAAATCACCGTCAAGAGTGCAGATTTACTGAACTCAGAACTGAATTCTGTCACAGAACTAAAATTAAGTTGGGATAGAATTGGTCAATGGTTGCCTTGGATGAAGATGGGAGAACAGCCAGGACAACTTATCTATAGTGCTACGGGTAGTAAGGTGGGTGGTTTTACAGAATTACCTCCACTGCTACAAGCGGAAATTAATAACCGTCTTCCTTTATATAAGCAAGCACCAACTGCTTTTCTGGAAGGGGAAGATATGACTTCTTGGTTGTATTTCCAAAAGAATTTTCCGGCTTATTTAGCTGGAGAAACCTTTCCTTTACCAGCAGCAGAGGAAGATTAGTTTCAGAAGGTAGATAAGGTAACAGGGGACTGGGGAGATGGTGGGAAAAATTAATTCTGACCCCTGAATTCTAGCTCATCACAAAAAAACTTTCTCTGGCTGACGCTACGCTATTAGCAAGCCCTAAAACTTCCGCATATTATGATTCACAGGGTCAAAACCCCTGGAAAAGCTGGTGCTTTCATCATAACAAGCACCCGTTAAATTTGCACCATATAACTTAGTATAGTGAAGTTTAGCACCTCGAAGATTAGCTTCAGAGAGATTAACACCGCACAAATTAGCCTTTGTCAAATTAGCATTCGCTAAGTTGGACCTGCTTAAATCAGCACCCCAAAGTTTAGCCTTAGCAAGATTAGCTGCACTTAAATCTGCTCCCCATAAATTGATACCAGGTAAATAAGCATCAATTAACTTGATTCCACTTAACTGAGCAGATAAAAAATATCTCTCTCCAGCGGCATAACGCCGTTTAATATCCTCAGCATTCATTTGTATTTCACTGGCTTCAGCAACAACAGTGATTTTGATTTATATCTCTGATTTAACCACAAAAACAGCCAAACCGCTATCTACTTCCTGGCTCTAGCCCTGTATTTTCCCATCTTTGGCAGTAAGATTAAAAACCAACAAATTGATACCAGAAAAATAACGATTAATTCTTTATACACGAAAAAGCGCCTGAGTCCTTTTCGCTTACTCAGGCACTCCCCCGTATAACTTTATACCACTTCACTCTGTAATGTAACGTTTGTAATCCTCGACATTGCTATTAGGGAAAGCACTGTTAGGATAACCTGTAACAAACATGAATGAAGTGGTATCACTCCTTGCATTTAATAAGAATATCTCTTTTGACACCAAATAGCTAGTGTAGAGAGTGACAGTTTTTGAACTGACACTAGTTAAAAACGACGCAACCGGGATAGTAACTAACAAGACAAAGACAAACAGTAAACATTTCCTGCAAAAAGTATAAAATATATAGGGCTTTAGTTGAGAGTCAAAAAGCCGGATGCAAGAGACAGTGAACAATAAACCACGATAACTGAAAACTGACCCATCATGGGACTTGTATCTATTTACTAAACATAGAGATTAAGTAAGAAGTTATCCAAGCTACAAACCACAACTAGAAAAAAGCTACCGCTTGCTTTTTAGACTAATTAACTACAACCCCCACCTCCGGGCGTTTCAATCACAAAAATATCTCCTGGTTGCATCTCAACAGTTGCGGTACTACCTAAAATCTCCTGAGTGCCATTTTGGCGTTGTACCCAGTTGTGTCCTAGCTGTCCAGCTTCTGCACCGTTTAAGCCAAAGGGAGGAACTAAGCGATGTCCAGAGAGAATATTCGCAGTCATCGGTACTAAAAACTTAATGCGACGGATTACCCCATCACCTCCAGGATGTTTTCCTTTTCCTCCACTATGGGGACGTAAACTAAAGCTTTCCACTTGTACAGGATAACGGGTTTCTAAAACTTCAGGATCAGTCAAGCGGGAGTTAGTCATGTGGGTATGAACCCCATCAGTACCATCAAAATTAATGCCGGCACCAGAACCACCGCAGATGGTTTCATAATATTGATATTGCTGATTCCCAAAAGTGAAATTATTCATAGTTCCTTGGGAAGCTGCCATCACACCCAAAGCACCATATAAAGCATCAACAATAGTTTGAGAAGTTTCTACATTTCCTGCTACTACGGCTGCGGGATAATTGGGGTTTAACATACAACCTTCAGGAATAATAATTTCTAAAGGTTTGAGACAACCAGCATTCAGGGGTATATTATCATCAACTAAAGTCCGAAACACATATAACACTGCGGATTGAGTGACAGCTTTCGGAGCATTAAAATTACTATTTAATTGTGCAGATGTACCAGTAAAATCAATTCTTGCATTACGATTTTCTCGGTCAATTGTTACCTTAACTTGAACTTTTGCGCCATTATCCATTGCATAAATAAATGAGCCATCTTTCAAAACATCAATTGCTCTTCTAACTGATTCTTCTGCATTATTTTGAACAAACTGCATATAGCTTTGAACTGTTTCTAATCCATATTGATTGACCATTTTACCGAGTTCTTGAACTCCTCGGTTATTAGCAGCAATTTGGGCTTTAAAATCTGCAATATTTTGGTCAGGATTTCGACTAGGATAGGGATGATTTAACAAATGATTTCTCACTGCTGTTTCTTGAAATTCTCCCTGCTCTACTAAGAGAAAATTATCAAAAATAATCCCTTCTTCTGCTACTGTTGTACTATGTGGAGGCATAGAACCGGGAGTAATACCACCTATATCTGCTTGGTGTCCACGGGAAGCAACATAAAATATGGGACTGGGGACTGGGGACTGGGGACTGGGAATAATTTCGTTATTCTTTAAAAAGACGGGGGTAATAACTGTGACATCAGGTAAATGTGTTCCCCCGTTATAGGGATTATTTGATAAATAAACATTTCCTGGTTTGATATTCTCACGTTGAGCATCAATTAAACTGCGGACACTTTCACTCATTGAGCCTAAATGTACGGGAATATGAGGAGCATTAGCAACTAATAAACCTGACCCATCAAAAATAGCACAAGAAAAATCTAATCGTTCTTTAATATTGACTGATACTGCTGTATTTTGCAGAACAATTCCCATCTGTTCGGCGATGAATTGATAGAGATTTTTGAATATTTCTAACCGGACGGGATCTGGTTGAGATGTTGTGTACATTTTTTACATTGTTAATTTCAAAATTAAAATTAATTTTAGGTTGGGTTGACGCAAGGAAACCCAACCCATTTTTTCAATTATTTTTTAAATTGTATCTGGGTTAATATTTAATTCCCGCAATTTTGCTGCTAAACGTTCTGCTCGTTGAGTTTCACGTTCTGCTGTTTCTTCAGGTGTAGGAACTAAATTTTCTCCTGGTGTGAAATAACGCAATAAACCCTGATGAATTCCTAAATATAAACCTAATTGTTCACTCCACAAACATCCTTTTTCATTGGGTTTTATAGGTTGATATTTACCATTTACTAAATGAAAACCGGCAAATTCTAATGTATAGGGATCAAACCAAAAATATTCCGGTGTGCGGAAAGTTTCTTGATAAAGTTCTTTTTTAGATTCTCTATCGGTCTTTGCTGTGGTTGGTGAGAGAATTTCGACAATTACATGAGGATATTTACCATTTTCTTCCCAGACTACCCAGCTTTTACGCGTTTTGCGATCAGTTCCTAAGACAACAAAAAAATCAGGACCCCGGAAATTTTCTGTTTTCTTCTGGTTATGACTATAGTAAATTGTCAGATTTCCCGTTGCATAGAAATCATTTCTATCTTTCCATAACCATTTAAGGCATTTTATTAAGAGCATAATTTGCTCTAGATGTAGTTCTGTTTCCACTGGAGGTTCATCACTATATAAGTCGCTAGGTGGGAAAATCACCTCTTCTTCAGAGATGTTTTTTTCAGATACTATTTCTTGAGTAATCATCATGATATGATACCAAGTAGTTATTTGTTTATTTTAGCATTAATTACATTCATTAGAAATATCACTAAATAAGACGTTCTAAAATTAAATGATTGCGTTCAGTTAATTTTGCTTTCCAATTAGGTTCAACTACAATGGTACTAATCTTTTCAATAATAATTGCAGCACCATTTAGAGAATCTCCTGGTTGTAAATCTTCCCGAATATAAACTGGTGTATTATGCCATTTTTCAGCAGTAAACATCTGAACTACTTCTACAGGTTGAGGTTTTTCATCTAAAGAACGTTGACGCATGATAACAGGTTCTTCAGGAGTATCCATTTTTTGAATTACTTCTACAGAAATAGATTCAATAATTAAGGGTTTTTCTGTTTGAATAAATCCATAACGTAATCTATGCTCATTTTCAAATTGTTCTTTTATTACTGCTACATCTATATTAAAATCAATTGTTAAAATTGAATTAGTTCCTTCATATTTCAAATTTAGTTTATTAACTAATTCCTCTTTTAAGTGGATTTCTTCCTGATCTAATTCTTTCCGTGCTTCAATTTTCAAAAATGCCATTAATTGCTGTAATTGAGGAATTAGTGTTTGATTTAAAGGTTGTTCTACTCCTATTACTTTGGTAGCTCTCACATCAGCTAAACCCATTCCATAGGCGGAAAGAACACCTGCGAAAGGGTGCAGAAATATCTTTTTCATCCCTAAAGTATCAGCAATTAAACAAGCAACTTGTCCACCTGCACCACCAAAACAACAAAGTGCATATTGACTGACATCATAACCACGTTGGAGGCTGATTTTTTTAATAGCATTTGCCATATTTTCGACAGCAATAGAAATAAAACCAGATGCTACTTGTTCGGGAGTTTGATAATTTCCGGTGACAGATGCAATATCTTTTGCTAATTGTGTAAATTTCTGAATTACTATTTCTTTATCTAGAGGTAATTTCCCTTTACTACCAAAAACTACGGGAAAATATTGAGGTTGAATTTTTCCTAACATGACGTTAGCATCTGTGACTGTTAATGGTCCACCACGTCGATAGGAAGCTGGTCCTGGATTTGATCCAGCAGATTCTGGTCCAACACGATAACTAGAACCATCAAAAAATAAAATTGAACCACCTCCCGCAGCGATGGTATTAATTGCTAATACGGGAACTCGCATCCGCGCACCAGCAATTTCTGAATCTAATTGTCTTTCATATTCTCCTTTAAAGTGAGCAACATCCGTACTTGTTCCTCCCATATCAAAGGTAATAATTAAATCAAAACCTGCTCTTTTGCTAGTTTGCACTGCACCGACAATACCACCGGCTGGACCACTTAAAATGCTATCTTTTCCTTGGAATTTTGCTGCATCGGTTAATCCTCCATCGGATTTCATAAACATTAATTTGACGTGGGATAAGTGACTAGATACTTGGTTAACATAACGACGGAGTATAGGAGTTAAATAAGCGTCAACAACGGTTGTATCGCCTCTACTTACAAGTTTCATTAATGGACTTACTTGATGGGATATGGAAATCTGTGTAAATCCAATTTCTTGGGCAATTTCGGCTACTTGTTGTTCATGTTTAGGATAGCGATCGCTGTGCATAAATACAATGGCACAACTTCTAATTCCTGTATTATAAGCTGTTTGTAAATCCTGTTTTATTTGTTCAATATTTACAGGTATTAATTCATTACCTTGAGCATCATATCTTTCATCTACTTCAATTACTTGTTCATAAAGCATGGTAGGTAAAATAATCTGCCTAGCAAAGATATTGGGGCGATTTTGGTAGCCAATTTTCAAGGCATCTTTAAAACCTTTAGTAATCAGCAAAACTACCCTATCACCACGTCTTTCTAACAGTGCATTTGTAGCTACTGTTGTTCCCATTTTGACTACTTCTATGGTTTGATAGGGGAGAGCTTCATGAGCAGAAAGTCCGATAATATCCCGAATTCCCTGAATAACTGCATCTGCGTATTGTTCAGGATTTTCTGACAATAATTTATAGACTATCAACCATTCCTCCTTAAACAGAGGAACAATAAAAAAACGTTCTGTATAATGTGATAGTCTGTCTATGATGGACTGATTATTAGTGAGAGCAACTATATCAGTAAAAGTACCACCTCTGTCTGCAAAAAATTTCAACATGATGTAAATTTATCAAAAATTAATGTTTAATTTACAGCCGATTCTAACATTGTGATTGTGCCATTATCAGCATCTATTTTTACTTCTAAACCCACGGGTATTGTAAATTTATTCTGAATATGACCAATCATAGAACCATACCAAGCAGGAATATTTAAAGGTTTGATATGTTGTTGTAATATTTGCATTAATGTAAACGAAGGTTGATCTGAAGCTTGACAATTTGTACATTGTCCAAAAATAAAACCGGCAATTTGATTGAGAATACCAGCATTTTTTAACTGCGTTAGCATTCTGTCTACTCGATAAATATCTTCGCCTATATCTTCTAAAAATAAAATATTGTTATACCATGATGGCAAATAAGCAGAACCTAGCATTGCAGTGACAACTGATAAATTACCACCAATTAATTTACCTCTAGCTTTACCTGGTGTAATTATTTCTATTTTTCCTTCTGGTGTGGTGTTATTTTCCATTGTTAATTTTTCCCCATTAAATAAGATACTTTTAAAGTAATCAATTGTAAATTGATTCCAGGTAGAAGTAGCAACTGCACCATGAAAAGTAATTAAGCGACTACGAGCATTAATAGCTAATAATAAAGAAGTAATATCGCTATATCCGATGATAATTTTCGGATGAGAACGGATGAGAGGATAATTAAGTAAAGGTAAAATTCGATTACAACCCCAACCACCACGCATGGCGATAATGGCTTTTACAGATTTATCTACAAACATTGTATGAATATCTTGGACACGGTTGATATCTGTTCCAGCTAAATAGCCATCACGGTCTAAAATATGCACGCCTGTTTTCACATTTAGTCCTAAGTTTGTAAAAGTTTGCTTGGCCTTTTCTATATCTTGGACTTCAATAATACCCGCAGGAGAAACTAAGCCGATGGTGTCACCTATTTTTAACCGTGGTGCTTTGATGGTGGTTGGTGGTGAAATTTGACTTTGGGCAATCACTGGAGAAATTTGCGTTGCCAAGGTGCTTAATCCCAAACTAGCCAGGAATTGACGGCGGTTGATAGTCATGGGGAATGTAGACTGAAAAATTACTATAACTAAGTTTTAACTAAAAGTGACATGACCACACGGGAAATCTAGTAATTTTAATCTTAAATATTTCTTAAGATTTTATAAATAAAAAGATACATTAAGAATGGTATGTAAAACAAAAATTTAGTAAAAATTTTACACAATTGGTTTAGCACTGATAAAACCCTACAGATACCTGAATTCTGCTGTATATTGTCTTGTTATTGTTCATGCTCTTGGCGCACTCTGAGCAGGAAAAAAAGAAGCTCAAATTTTAAACTTCCCCACAGATGATATACTATGTTTAGATAGGTAGCTAAAGTATCATACTTAGCAATATCACAAAATGGTATTTATTTAATTGCACATTTAAACACGTACAAGCTATGGAAACTACTGCAAATTTAATTCCCGAATTTGAACAATTATTTAGACAAAAACTCAAACTAAATAATTGTAAACTCAAGAAGAAAAGACAAGAGAATAATTATGAAATTACTACTCCATCTAAAGACGTTTTTTTGATGTATTGGTGTGAATTTCCAGAGATTAACTTGATATATCAACATATAGGGGTACGCACAGCACAAACAGGAGTTTATGAAAAGGCTATCCGTTCCCACATTAATTTTTGTGTCACTAGCATTAAGGATAAACCACTGTCTTAGGGACTGCCAATCAAAAGAAATATTTAATTGATTCTTGTGGGGTAAGGCATCTTACCTACCCTTAACCAGGAAGCTGTGAAAGCCAGTTCCACAAAACCAAGCTTTTTTTAAGATTTATCAACAGAGGTTTTTAGCTAACAAGCAGAAGCCTCTTATCTATCTGTAAAAGAGGTGATGAGATGAATAAGTAGCGTGCCATAGGTATACATTTAATAACTAATAACTGATTTAATAAAGCCCCCTCCTGAACGATTAATAACAAGAAGGGGTTTGGAGCTAAAGTCCGGTAGGGTAATCGGGCTATTTAATATTTAATATTTATTAGCTATTTATCAAGTCCTCCTGAAGATAGATTAATTCCTCCTGAAAATTCTGTGTTGGTATAATAAAAAAAATCCCTCGCTGTCAGATATCAACGAAGGAATATATTATTTAAGTTCGTCAGGTGATCGGAATATTTAATTATTTAGTATTTATTGTCTGTATCTTTATTCCTCCATTAGATAGAGAAATATTGAGAAATCAGGTTAAACTCGTATACTAAAATACTAGAGATTGATTTTGCCTAAATATAGATACAGCAGAATGCAAGAGTCAGCAATAACGGAGGAATTCTACACTTTTAAGTTGAGAAGTAGAACCTGCTTGATAAGTCTCTCAACGTTGACAAATCTAATACCCAGAACCCCAAATTATGCGGGAAATGGGGGATTTTTATCTTACCAATCTGCTGTATATTCAATTCCAGAATTCTATTTTAAAGACTCTCTAACTTTTAGAATTTGGTGATCAGGAAAAATATTTATTTTCAATTCTCTCTCTATTATGTAGAGACTGCTGAGTATAAGACTAATTATAGTTAAAGTGTACATTGTCTGTAAAAAGCCATTTAGGATTTTAAATTTTGAATCTTTTAACCGTTGTTGTGAACGTTTTTCTTTACCTATTAATAATACTAGATAAAATCTACGTTTAAAAAATGGAATATAAAGTCTCATATCTACCGCAGATGAATTACTAACGCGCTTTACAAATACTCTTTTTAACTCTGTCAATTGAGCATCAGTAAAAGTTGCGACTATTTGAGCAGGAATACCAGCTAAAATTTTCTGATCAAAATAGTCTTTTTGATTATTATTTAGACCTGTAGGTTTTGTGGATTTATTAGCCATTTTGTTTGTTATTTTCTTTGGACAAATATGATTTAAAAAGTAGGACTATGTTCCTGATCCCAACACTTGTTTTCATTCCAGTTTCTATTGGATTTTTCACACTCGTCTTGAGTATTTATCCAAGGTATTGAGGCAGGAAAAACAGAATTAATCTTATCAGGAATTAGAGACTTGACTACAAATAGTGTAGATATAGTACCACTAAGGATAATAAAAAATAAAAATGCTAAAAATAAAATATTGCCAAAAGTCCAAACAGGATATAGGCTTTTTTCATATTGTAACCGTTGTTTTGAACGACGTTCTTCACCTGCCAATAACACCAAATAAAAACGTAGTAGGGGAATAGGAACAGATATTCTAATTTCTATAGGATGCTCATGCCACTCATATCGTTGAAACCCATTTTTTATGGCTGCAATTTGCTCTTTTGTAAAGGTAGATGCTATTTCTGGTGAAACTTGGGAAAAAAGTTCTTCAAAGACAGGATTAACATTCTGTATTTTTTTATCTGGCTCTATCTTCATAATGAAAACTCACTACCCCATATTTGTCAAACTAGTACAGCACGGCGGAAATAAACCAACCATTCCCAATCTCTGAAAAGCTTACTCTGTATTTGTTTTGACTTTTGACTTTTGCGAAGCGGTACTAGCTGTACTGTATTACTAGTAGTTTACACTTGAATGGTATTTTTAAAGAATAGTATTTTCACTGATTTGGATACAAATACAAACACATAATTGGTGAATAAATATCTCAAAGTTGATTTTTTGGTTTCAGAAATAGACGTACCACCCTAAATTGATAAAGTTAAAGTGTATAAGGTGGGAATTACCCACCCAAAAACTAAACCTCAACCCCCAAAACCCTCACCAAAAATGCCCACTTATCAGCCGCTTCTTCAATAATTTTCGCCGTTGGTTTACCTGCACCGTGTCCAGCTTTCGTTTCAATTCTAATCAACACAGGCGCATCCCCACCATGACATTCCTGCAAAGTTGCCGCAAACTTAAAACTATGGGCAGGAACTACTCTATCATCATGATCAGCAGTAGTAATTAAAGTAGCAGGATAAGCTGTCCCCGACTTTAAATTATGCAACGGGGAATAAGCATAAAGAGTTTTAAACTCCTCCACATTTTCCGAAGAACCATATTCAGCTACCCAAGCCCAACCAATAGTAAATTGATGGAAACGCAACATATCCATGACACCAACTGCGGGTAAAGCAGCAGCAAATAAATCAGGACGTTGTGTCATACAAGCTCCCACCAACAAACCACCATTACTACCACCACCAATAGCCAATTTTGCAGGTTTGGTGTAATTATTAGCAATTAACCATTCAGCCGCAGCAATAAAATCATCAAAAACATTTTGCTTTTTCTCCTTCATTCCTGCTTGATGCCATTCTTCCCCATATTCACCACCACCGCGCAAATTAGGAACAGCATAAACTCCCCCCATTTCCATCCATACCAACAAACTAACGGAAAAATTGGGAGTTAAGGAAATATTAAAACCACCATATCCATAAAGATAAATTGGGTTATTGCCATCTAGTTGAATACCTTTTTTATGAGTAATAAACATCGGTATTTGTGTACCATCTTTACTTTGATAAAATACCTGTTTTGTCTCATATTCATCAGGCTTGAAATCTACCTGGGGCTGACGAAAAATTTCACTTTTCCCCGTTTTCATATCGTAGTGGTAGATAGTTCCTGGAGTAGTAAAGCTGGTAAAACTATAAAATGTTTCTGTATCATCTCGCTTCCCACCAAAACCACCTGCTGAACCAATACCAGGTAATTCAACTTCTCTAATAAAATGACCTTTTAAGTCAAATATCTTAATTTGGCTTTGAGCATTTTGAAGATAATCAGCCACAAATTGATTATTTAAAATGCCTACACTTTCTAATGTTTCGTCGGATTGGGGAATAATTTCTAAGCAATTTTCTGAAGCTAAATTTTGAGTATCGATGGCAATAACTCTGCCCCGTGGTGCATTTAAATTTGTCCGAAAATAGAAAACCTGATCATCATTATTAATAAAGCTGTAGTTAGCTTCAAATAGATTAATTAGTTCGACAACTTCAGAATTAGGGTTAGTCAAATCTTTATAAAAAACCAAGTTTCTAGAATCAGTTCCTAGCCAAACGGAAATAATTAGATATTTGCCATCTTCTGTAACTTCACCACCAAAACCCCATTCTTTTTGATCAGGACGATGGTAAATTAATATGTCTTCTGATTGAGATGTACCAATTTTGTGATAATAAAGTTTTTGGTAATAATTAACATCCTCTAATTTTGTTTTTTCATTTGGTTGATCATAACGACTATAGAAAAAACCTTGATGGTCATGAGTCCAAGATGCACCAGAAAATTTAACCCATTGTAGATGGTCTTGTAAATCTTCACCTGTGACAATATCCCTAACTTTCCATTCTTGCCAATCTGAACCAGATATAGATAAACTGTATGCTAAAAGTTGACCATTTTCACTAATGGCAATTCCAGAAAGTGCAACTGTGCCATCTTTTGAAAGTTTGTTAGGGTCTAGTAAAACTCTAGGTTCTGCATCTAAATTGGGGAGAGTGTAAAGAACACTTTGATTTTGCAGTCCATCGTTTTTGAAATAAAAGTAACTTTTACCTTCTTTAAAAGGAGTACCATATTTTTCATAATCCCACAATTTTCTGAGACGCTGTTTAATTTTTTCCCTGGCAGGAATTTCTTTGAGGTATGCAAAAGTAACTTGATTTTGTGCATCGACCCAAGCTTTTGTTTGTTCTGCGTCCGGGTCTTCTAATGCCCGGTAAGAGTCTACAACCACAGTACCGTGATAATTATCAACTTGATTACTTTTGCTAGTAGTGGGATATTTGATGGGTGTTTGATAGTAGGACATAATTAACAGTTAACAGTTGTCAGTTAACAGTTAACAGTTGTCAGTGGGAAAAGGCAATAGGTAATTGGGAAAGAAGGAAATAAAGAAGAGGGGTATTGGCTCAATCAGTAGGCGTAGGAGAGTGTCCAAAGTGAAGCGTAGAGAGGTTAGAGAAAGTGGGCTTTCAAGATATAGAGATACAAGTCCACTTTCTGAGTAAATATTTTATTGCTTATAAGCCAGCTTAAAGCAACGCAGAAATAATCATTTCCTTCAGCGGCATCACTGCTGATTGTTCATCATGCCAACTTTGGATTTGAGATTGTGAATTAACAGTAGAGGCAGGGTCACAAATCGTATTAATCAGTTTTAATAGATATCTGAACCCACCACTACACTAATAAGCTGTTCCATGAATCTCAAACAATTACCGGATTTTTTGAGGAAATACTCAACTGTTGTTGATTTGTGAAGCTGTGTAGTGCTTTAACTGGTTGTGTCTTTGTCAGAGAATATAAATTTTGGAACGATGACTGAGTTATGTAGTGCTTTAACTGTCTATATCTCTGTCAAAGAAAGTAAATTTTGGAACGATGACTGAGTTATGTAGTGCTTTAACTGTCTATGTCTCTGTTCTAGAACTTGTGTAAAGGACGATAAACACCCAGTTATTCCGTAATTTGATGGTTTTGCTGGCAACGAATTCTCCTACAAGCGGTCTGAAGCTGGGGTTTTCAAACAAGGGAATGGATATTGCCGAAAAATTCCATTGACTCTTTACGTCCACTACCGCGATGAGGGGCTGGTTGTTCTGGTTGGTTAGGTCCTGGTTTAGAATTGTCAGCCAGTAGCTCTCCAGAACTAGAATTAGCAATCAGCAAATAGGAAATGCTAGTTAACATTGCTTCGTAGTTAAAAGCTAAGGAGCCGAAGACCAGACTCGATACTAAAAGTGAAATGGCAGCACGCATAGTAGATGTCTATTTTAGAACTCTCTACTTCACTGATACTTAGCTTTTCTCTAATGATCCGGACGATTTATAAAAAAGTATTGTATTTAACTGCAAGAAAACCAATTTTATACTTCGTCGATATGTTCGACAAGTAGCCAGTTACCAGATGAATTGGTATGACCCCAAATAACAAGCTTTTGATTTTGGCTTAGGAGTTGCAATTGCTCATCCACAGAAGATTCCAAAGTCACAATCTGCCAATTTGTCGGTGATAATTCAGTTGAGTTTGTGATAGTAAATCTGTAATCTTGTTGGTCTAGGCGATTAAAAAGGCCTATGAAACGGTCAAGATTCAAGTAATCACACTGATTAACCGATAAACCAGGACAATTACCACTGGCAGGATAAACTTCTGGATTGTTTAAATAATGAATTTGCCAGTCTAACCACTCTGGATGATTGATTGGTAAATTGAACAGGGGAACAATTGCCGTTGGACATTGCTCATCATTTAATAAAGCCGTTTGCAGCATCCTCACAGGTAAATCCCTGGGCTGACAATTTAGCTCACAACAGAGAGCAGCAGCCATACCCGCTGCTTGACCAATACCCATCACTACCGGTTGTAGTCTCGTTGCCCCATTAGCAATATGGGACACGGAAATATTTTTTTCACAAACTAGCAAACCATCTGTAGACTTAGGAATCAGAGAACGATAAGGAATAGTGAAAGGCGTTCCCGTCCAACGTCCTCCCCAGCGAATAGATTTAGGTTGCAGCGAGAACTTAACACCCGGATAATGGTGATCGTTGGCGTAGTTTCCAATAGCAACCGCATCATCAAACTTAGCTGCAACTCGACCGTCTGCAATGGGCAAAATATCTTGCTCAGAGACAGTAATGAGTCCCTCTAAGCGGCGACTTTCCCGAAAATAGGGATGAAGCGCAAAAGCTGGAGAGAGACTAGGAAAAACTCCTTGTGCTAAACCGTAGCGTTTACCAAGGTGAGTTTGAATAAAATGGGCAAAGTTTTGACTATGCCAGAAACATTCTTGGATAAACTCACGTCTTGCTATCTTTGACTCTATCAAACGCCCGATATCTTGGCCGTAGTCGTTGCCACAAATAGGCCAGTTAATCATAAACCGATTTCCTGGCAAACGTCCATAGTTTAAAAATTTTTCTGCTCCATAATCATCCCAAGCGCCTGTAAATAAAGATGGGTCATAATTAGGCGCTCTTAGAATTTCTGGGGCGACATTTTCCCCAAAATCTTCCATTGTCACGACCCAAGTCGGCGCTTGTACAGGGTATTGTTCGGTAAGGGAGTTAAAACTTTCTGGTGCGCTAGGTTCTCCCCACTCTGACTTTAGTTCCCAGCCCCAACGATAAGGTACTTCCCCTAAAGCCAATAAATCGCCTAATTCTGTACCATCAAGAATAACTTTGGCGTTGACTGTGAAATCTGCAAAGCGTACACCTGTAATACAGTCGGACTGACGCAATACTTCTAAAGGTACTTTTCCTGATATCCATTGTAAGTTAGGTAATTCCTTTACCCAGTCTGCAAAAATTTCTGCACCTATACGCGGATCATAACTGAAAAAGCTCACCCAACTATTATCTAGTCCTCCTGGTTGTCGTTGGCGTAATTCTTGGATAAATGCTCCCCATAAGCCTGTTTGAAAAGATTGTAATTCATTGCCATCGGGTGCAGATACGCCAGCAGATGTTAACATTCCACCTAACCAGGGAAATTCGCTAACGAGGATAGTTTTAGCGCCTCTGCGTGCTGCTTGGATAGCGGCCGCAGTTCCACCGGTTCCTCCTCCGACGACTAAGACATCAGTTGTATAAATTTCATTCATATCATTCAATATTAAGTAAAAGGCAATTTATAATACAACAAAATTGAGAATCTTCTCAAAATTGTAGGTTGGGTTAAGCAACAGCGCAACCTAAAAACTCATAAAAACTTTAACAATAAATATGAATAACATTTTACCCATTGGTGCTATTCTCCGAGATCGTTATCAAATCATAGATATTTTATCTACTAAAACCGGATTTGGTATTACCTATAAAGTCAAAGATCGAAATCATCCCAACCAAAGAATTTTAGTTATCAAACAACTGAAAAAACCGACACCTGTAAGTTTAAAAATTGAGCATTTACCCCTAGCAGAACAACAAGAGAAAATAAATCAAGTTTGGTCTAACTATTTACGACTTTTTAGAAAAGAAACCCAAGCATTAGCAAACCTGGGGGAAACATATAATCAAATTCCTGCCATTCATGAACGGTTTACAGAATTAGGAGAAGAATTTTATGTCCAGGAATATATAGAAGGACATTCTTTAAGTGCAGAAATTCAACAGGGTAAGAAATTATCAGAAGATAAAGTTAAATCTTTGTTGACGGAAATTCTAGAAATTGTTGAATATATCCAAGACATCAAAAACAACAAAGATTATGCAGTCATTCATCGAGATATCAAACCAGAAAACATTATTCGCAGAAGGGAAGATCATAAATTAGTTATTATTGATTTTGGTTTAGTCAAAGAAATAACATTTGTAGGGATAAAACTTGCATCAATTTTAGGAGGGACACCGGGATATATTGCACCCGAAATGTTATTAGGATTCGTATCTTTTGCGAGTGATATTTATTCCATCGGAATGATTGGAGTTTTTGCAATCACAGGAGAAGATCCTTCTTTTACACCTAACTTAGCTAAAAATTGGCAAACAACAGTAAATGTTAGTGCTGAATTTGCTGATTTTTTAAATAAGATGATTTGTGAAGATTATAAAAATCGGTTTCAAAATGCAACTGAAGCATTAACAGCATTAACTGTAAATAAAACACTACCAAAACCACCCACACCACCAAAACCCCCTATTCCCTGGCAATTAATTATTAGTGGAATTTCAGGAATTATCGTAATTATTGGTGTAGTCATAGCTATAACGACTATATTCACAAAATCTGATGAGCAATTAATAGCTGATGGTAGAGAAAAATTAGGTCAATTGACATCCTCTGATCAAAAAGAATTAGTCAGTGGTAAACCTTTTGATGTCTATAATTTTAAAAGTGACAAAAGACAATATTTAACAGTGGAAGTAGTTAGTAAAGATTTTCGTCCTATTTTCACAATTCGTAAATTAAAAGATGAGAGTTTTATGAAAGTGGAAGATGTAGCAATTCAAGATGATAATTTTACAGCTTCTATTATGGTAGAAAAGGGTGAGTATGAATTGAAAATTAAACCAGAAAATGAGGGGTTAGGAGATTATGTAATTAAAGCTTGGGTGACAGATATAGCAAGTGATAGGTGACAGATATCTCGTTATCTCGTTCCCAGTCTCTGACTGGGAATGCTTTAATAGAGTCTCCGACTCGACTAACACGGAAGTCAGAGTTTATGACTCTACAAAAACGGAAGTCAGAATCTCAGACTTTACAAAAACGGAAGTCAGAGACTTCCATTATTCATTCCCAGTCAGAGACTGGGAACGAGGTTATTAATTCAACAATTATTTACAAAAAAATTATACAATAGCAACAGTAAATTATACTATACTACAAGTAATGTTTGAATAACCCCAAATTTACCATTATGAAAAGTTATCGGTGGTTGTTATTTATCAGTTTGTTTATTGTCAATCTCATATTAACAGGATGCGAAGAACCTAAAAAAGTCGTTTTCTCCTGTGAAACAGACAAGAACGGAGAACACACCACTAAAGTTAAATATCAAAACCAAACAAGAGATTTAATAGTGTGGAAACGCACCGACTTTATCAAAGCTGGTTTTCCTCCACAACGGAGATGTGAAGAAGTCACACCCCGGTTACAAACTGCTTATGATAACGGAACTTTGAAAACTTTAACCTGGGGTTATACGGAAGCAGAAAATAATCCTAATCAAAGATTTAAGTCTTTATGTACCACCACAGGAAAAGAATGTCATACTTTGATTTTAACATTATTAGAATCAGATGATCCTGACTACAAATTAAAAAAATTTACTGCGGTATTAAATGGTGATGCTTCAGAAGCAGATGAACAAGATTCCTGTGCAGTACCACAACAAACAGGTGCTAATTTAACTTGTACTGTGGATATTTTCAAGGTGTTTAATAAATAAGGATAAATAAAATTTACCATGCGTCGAGACACCCTTTTCTATCAGCTATTTAAACAATTTCCCGGTTTAATCTTTGAACTGGTAGATCAAAAACCTCCAGAAGCAGCAGACTATCAATTTGATTCCATAGAAGTCAAAGAAACAGCATTTAGAATTGATGGAGTATTTTTACCTCCTGATCATGCTAATCCCAAAATAGCATTTTTTGCTGAAGTTCAATTTCAAGAAGATAAAGATTTGTATCATCGGTTCTTCACTGAGATACTCACATTTCTCTATCGTCATAAAGTTAGGTATGACAACTGGTTTGGAGTCATAATTTTTCCATCACGTAATTTAGAACCATCTAATTACCTTATTCATGATGTATTGGTAGATAGTTACAAAGTCAAGAGAATATATCTTGATGAATTAGGAGATTTAGAAAACCAATCTTTAGGAATAGGGTTAATGTTACTAACCAATACTCCTGAAAATAAAGCCAGAGAAGCGGCTAAAACTTTACTAAAAAAAGCCCAAAATACGGAGGTAGACAACCTAGAAAAACAAGCGATAATAGATTTAGTTACGAAAATAATGACTTACAAATTCAACAAATTAACTAGAGAGGAAGTAGAACTCATGTTATTAGGACCAATTACAGAAGAACCTAGAGCAATTAGAGACTGGAAAGAACTAGGAGCAAAAACAGAAGCGGTATCTCTAGTTATACGACTATTAAACCGCCGCTTTGGTAAAGTTCCTGATGTTTTATTACCCAAGATTGAACAGTTGTCTATAGAAAAGGTAGAAACATTAGCTGAAGATTTGTTAGATTTTTCTGTGTTGACAGATTTAGAAAATTGGTTAGAACAAAATCAAGCTAATCAATAAAAATTGCAAAAATTGTAGGTTGGGTTAAGCGATACTGCAACCCAACAAAAATTATTCAGTGTATCCAGTTTAATTCATTTTAGCCAGTCAGCCAGGGAATAAATTCCCTGTCTCAAAGCTAAAGTCGGTTGAAACCGACTACATGGAAGAATTTTTTAGTCCGTTTTAACGGACTTCCGCTATTAGACGGGGAATTTATTCCCCGACGGGTTATGAAACAAACCGAAAATTAACCAATTACCAAATAAATATTACCAGGCGTACCATCTATGAAATTACACAAATTATCCCATTTATTATTATTATTCCTCCTCCTATTTCCCGCTTCTCCGATTATTATCACTGGTTGTAGTTCTTCCCTATTCGCACGCAAACCAGGGACATTATCAGAATCAGAATTAAAGAATGTCTTAAAAGAAATTACTGTAAAAGTCATAGTTGATGATAAAGAAGCAGCTTCAGGAACAATTATTAAAAAACAAAACGGATTTTATACAGTTCTCACTAATTATCATGTGATAGAAAATGCTAAATCTGTGAAAATTGTCACTCCTGATAATCAAGTTTATCCCGTTGAATTTTCTAAGGTAGATAGACAAGATAATAAAAAAGATGATTTATATGATTTAGCTAAATTGACTTTTAGCAGTGAAACAACTTATTTAGTTGCTGGTTTAGGGGAAGAGAATATTAAACCAGGAGAAAAGGTATTTGCTGGAGGATATGTTAAAGGTAATTTGCAAACTACCAAAGGTACAGCGAAATTATTTTTAAATCAGCCGTTAATTAAAGGACAGCAAATAGCTTATGATAATGATATTCAACAGGGGATGAGTGGAGGAGCAATTATTAATGAAAAAGGTTATTTGGTGGGGATAAATAGTAAAATTGCTCACCCGGTTTTACAAACAGATTTTCGCTATTTACAAGGTGAACAACCTGATGAGAAAACTTTAAAGGAATGGGGTAATTATAGTTGGGGTATTGCGATTAATTTAGTAGATGAAGCTGCACCTGATTTAGCTTTGTTTCCTGAGAGGGTAATTAGGAAAGTTGGGGGTATTCCGGCTAAGGTTTTAGATATTGCTAAACAGTCTTCGGTGCAGATTAAACAGGCTAATGGTGGTATTGGTAGCGGGGTAATTATTGCTAAGGATAATGATATTTATTATGTGTTAACTGCTGCTCATGTGGTGGAAAATAAACAGGAGTATCAAGTTGTTGCACCTGATAAACAAGTATATAAGGTGGATAATCAGACTATTCGCACTAGAAAGGGACTTGATATGGCTGTTTTACAGTTTCGTAGTTCTCAGGTTTATCAAGTTGCTACTTTGGGGGATTATGCGTTAAAGGAACAATATGTTTTTCTTTATGGTTGGAAGGGAGAAGAATTAAATCATCCTTCTTTGTTTAGTGTGGGAGCGATATTTAGTACATTAGATTCAGGAACTTTAAGTACAAGAAAACTTTACAAAAGAGGATATGATTTAGTATATACAAATGAAGGCTATTCAGGGATGAGTGGAGGAGGTATTTGGGATACAGAAGGTCGGTTAATCGGTATTCATAATTATGCAGAAACAGATATTGTAGGATATAGTTTAGGTTTATCTGTTCAGACTTTTTTATTTTTACAGAAAGAGACTTTATGGAATTTGCCTGAAGCTAAACTAAATATTGCTAAAAATGAACCTTCTACAGAGAATGTAAGTTCTATAAAGATTTCTCTACCTTCTGCGCCTAATGAAACTGACAAAGGTATTCGTTGGTTAGAATATGGTATTAAACTATGGAGAATTCAAGAATATAGTAAAGCAATTGAGGCGATGGAAGAAGCTATTAAGCTAGATCAAAATCTATGGCAAGTATACTATAATATTTCTTTCATTTTGGTATCTCAGGGCAAATATGAATTAGCTTTATCTACTATTGATATGGCTATTAATAAACAAACTAAAGAAATTCATCGTTCTTATTTATTAAAGAGTATAATCTTAGGACAGTTTCAAAAACATGAAAATGCTTTAGAAGCTATAAATTTAGGAATTAAAGCCGCAGAAGAATCACAAAAACAAGAACCTTTATTGTATTTAGTAAGTGGATATTTATTAGAGAAGTCTAAACAATATAATGAAGCTATTGAAAATTATAATAAAGCACTTGAACTTGATCCTAGAACCTCAGAAGTTTATCTACTAAGGGGAGGTATTTATGAAGAACAAAAACGACTAGATTTAGCAATCACTGACTATACTCAAGCTATTAATATTAATCCCAATTTTGCAGGGGCTTACAATAATCGTGGTAATATATATAGAGAACAAGGAAAGAAAGAATTAGCAATCGCTGATTATACTCAAGCTATTAATATTAATCCCAAATTTCCAGGAGTGTACAGTAATCGCGCTCAGATATATGGTGAACAAGGAAAAAAAGAATTAGCAATTGCTGATTATACTCAAGCTATTAATTTAAATAACACAGATGTAACATCATACAATAATCGTGGTAATATATATCGTGAAACAGGAAAAATTAATCTAGCGATTAGCGACTTCAATCAAGCCATTAAAATTAGTCCTAAATCCTCCTTCCTTTGGTACAATAGGGGGATATCTTATTTTGAAAAAAAAGATTATAGTCGTGCATTTATTGATTTTAATAAAGCTATTGAAATTAACCCTAAGTTTGCAGAATCTTACTATTATCGAGGAGTTATATTAAGTCTATTATCATCAGGAGAGGAACATTGGGAGGAATACGCTTATTTGGCGATTAGTGACTGTACAAGAGCAATTAGTATTAATCCTCTCGATGCAGGAAGTTATTATCTTAGAGGAATTATGTATGGTGTTGTATCAGAAAGGATTCTACAATCTAAAAAACAGCAAGAAACTAAAGATTTAGAAAGAGTTAAACAATTAAAAAAATCAGTAATTGAAGATTTAGAAACTGCTAAAAAAATCTTTCAACAAGAAGGTAATGTTCAAAACTATCAAACAGTAGAGAGATTACTGAAGAATATAAATGAATTTAAGGGTGAAAAATTACTTATGATATATGGATCTTTATTAATTCCATTATATTCTCATCCCTGAATTTACCTTGTATTCTCCACCAATGGGTTAAACTAATCAAAAACAACCAAACTAACACCACAATGACTAGCTGCTTCTGCTAACCGAGAATCAAGAGTTGCTAATGATGTATAAATCTCCATAGCAGTTAACAGATAACGCTTCAACATCAAGTATAATTTTAATGATAAAAACTTGAATGATAGGTTTATATGAGGGTAGAATTTGAATGGGATGAAAATAAAGCGCAAATAAACATCAACAAACATGGAATTAGTTTTGAGGAAGCAAAAACAGTATTTGATGATCCATTTGCCTTGATATTTGATGACTTGGCTCATTCCTTCGGTGAAAAAAGAGAGATTATTATTGGTTATTCAAATCAAAATCACTTACTTTTAGTTTGTTTTACCGAAAGAAAAAGTAATTTAATCCGTATTTTTAGCTGTCGTTTACCTACTAAAAAAGAGAGACAAGACTATGAACAAAACACCAATTAATCAGCAAGATGATTTTGAATCAGATGATTTATTACCAGAGTATAATTTCGATTATACAAAAGCTCGTCCTAATCGTTTTGCTACTACCTCAGAAAAGAGAATTACCGTAATTCTTGATCCTGATGTTGCTCAAGTTTTTCAAACATCAGAAGCAGTAAATCGTGCTTTACGTTATTTATTATCTGCTATTCCTGAAAAATAAAGGAATTAAATTATTGAAAATATTTGATATTCTGTAAGGGTTTGGCAATGCTAAATCCTTATTTTTATGTTATATTAGTTTAATATTAAACTTAAAAAACCATGCGTAAACAAACTATTGAATATACATCACCACTAGATGCCTTAGTTGCCGTTACCAAACGACTAAGTATGTATGAAAATCAACAAAAGATGGATTCTGAAGAATTTTTCCATCAATATAATCAAGGTAAATTATCAGATGATACCCTATTTATAGAATGGGCAAATGATTACCGTAATTATCTGGGTTTGCGTCAGGAATTAGAACAAAGATTGAACTATGCTGCCTAATATTCTATCTGATTACCTCAATCAAATCGAGCAGTCAGTTCTTCTGTACAGTAATGTTTATGTTGAACGCTACGAAGAAGAAATTTTAACTCCAAATCGAGCTAATTTAAGAATTAGATTGCGTTTTAACCAGACACATTTACTAGAAATAAATGAAGCTATTGTAGTCACAGATAATCAATTACAATTTCTTGATTATCGTTACCATTTTCAGGACGGAAATAATCAGCTTGTTTTTCGCTATGATAGTACACCGCATTTTCCTAATTTACCTAATTTTCCCCATCATAAACATTTACCTGATGATGTAATTGCTTCTGATAAACCTGATATTACTCAAGTTTTGCAAGAAGCAAATGAGATAATATTAATTTAATGTTCCTTTGTCAAGGAGAATTGAGGGTTTAGCAATAATAAACCCCTACATTTAATGTTAAAATAAACCTAAATGTAACCCTCATGAAAACTATGAAAAGTCGCAGTTTCACAGTCATAATCTACAAAGAAGATGATATGTATATTGCTGAATGTCCAGAAGTTGGTACAGTAGATCAAGGAGAAACAATAGAACAAGCAATAACAGGTTTAAAAGAAGCAACTCAACTTTATTTAGAAGAATTTACTTTTATTCCCATCAAAAAACCTAAGTATCATTTTTCTACATTTAAACTGGATATCAAAGCAGAATATTTAAACAGAGAAAAGATTTATGAACAATGATTTATTACCAGAGTATAATTTTGATTATACTAAATCTAGTCCTAATCGTTTTACCACTACCTCAGAAAAATCTATGTTACAAACTATTCCAGGAATCTATAAAAACGGCAAAATAGAACTTTCACAAACACCCCAGGGAATTACAGAAAGCAGTGTTTTTGTGACATTCTTACCCACCAAACCCACCACTTGGCCAGAAATAATTATTAACCATCAAGGTATAGCAGATAATATCATCTTTGAATCTTATCGAGATGAATTATTACCACCTCAAGAAATACAATTCTAATTATGGGTTATCTACTAGATACTTGCGTAGTAAGTGATTTTGTTAAAGGAGAACAAAATACATTAAAAAAAATAAAATCAATTTATCCTACTGATATTTTTATTTCATCTTTAACCGTGATGGAAGTAAAATATGGATTAGCAATTAATCCTCAAAAAGCCATTAAAATTCAGCCTTTAATTGAATCATTTTTAACTTCAATTACAGTTTTACCTTTTAACTCACAAGAAGCAGAAAAAGCGGCGGAGATTAGAGGTATTCTAAAAATTGCAGGTTCTCCTATTGGTGCTTATGATGTACTCATTGCAGCAACCGCATTAACCCATAATCACATTATTGTTACATCCAACGTTCGAGAATTTCAAAGAGTTCCTAATTTACAAATAGAAAATTGGCGGGTTTGTGAATAAATTTCTCTAAAACGTAATTAAACTGTAGGGGTTTAGCATTCCTAAACCCCTACTTTATTATTTCATAATTTATTCATTAACCTGTTCTTTAAGAACCTGAATAAATCATTAGATAACCATAAACCAGCTTTTTGTAATACTTGAATAGGTTCATCAATAGAAGTTATTAACCCCTGTTTCTTCGCTAAAACTAATATTCCCAAAGTTCCCATAAATGGAATATTTAAACTTTTCGCTACTTTTCTAGCAGCAGCATCATCAATAACTGCACGATAACCAATATTTTCTAAAGCAAATGTCAAAACTTCAGATTCTCCCAAATCTATACCCCAAGGTACAATTAAAGCAGAAATTTCCGAAATAGTAACTTGTTTTGCCCAATTAGCATTAGGTAATTCTTGAGATGCTATATCTATTTTACCAGCTTTGACAATTTCACCCCATACACCACTAGGAACAATAATTTCTGTAAATAGCTGTGGTAGTAAGTAGGTAAGCTGGCTTTTAAATAGCACAATTAACGGTGATGTATTAATAACTATTTTATTCATATCTATTCATCTAAAGAAGCAATTTCTTCAGCTAATTCTTCCGCAGTATATTGAAATGGAGAAACTTTATAACGGATGAGAAGATCCATAAATTCAATTCTATTTAAACCTGCTATTTCTGCCGCTTTACCTTGAGATATTTCTCCCAATTCATACCATTTTACAGCAGCAGCTATTTTCATTTCTCTAGCTAATTCATCCTGGGATTTTCCTAATGTGTGAAAAATACTTTCTGGCAGTTCTATAGATATGCTTGTCATGGTTAGATAGTTGAAGTTAATAATATAATTATATTATAATTACAATTGATTTGCAAGATAAATAATACAAACCAACGTTACTATACCAAACCCAAAATATGCTAAAATATCTTTTATTATCACCTTTAATTAAATCAATGAATCAACTATTAACTAGAATCACACAAATACCTGGTCAATGTGGAGGTCGTCCTTGCATTCGGGGAATGAGAATTAGAGTTAGCGATATTTTAGAAATGTTAGCAGAAAATGTCAGTGTAAATGAAATTTTAGAAGACTTTCCCGATTTAGAAATAGAGGATATTCAAGCCTGTTTGATATAAAAATACCTAAACCAATCGCTCACCCCCTGCTGTATTTTGAGGATGAGCGATAGTTCTAAAAAATCCTAATTCCTAAAAGAATGATGCTTGATGACGAATCAAATTCAAGAATTCTTCCCGGGTTTTTTGCTCATCTTGGAACACACCCACCATAGAACTTGTCACAGTCCAAGAACCAGGTTTTTGTACACCGCGCATCACCATACACATATGGCTGGCTTCCATGACCACAGCCACACCTTTAGGTTCGAGAATGGTCTGCACTGCTTCAGCAATTTGTCGAGTTAGTCTTTCTTGAACTTGCAAGCGACGAGAATACATTTCTACAAGCCGCGCTAACTTACTTAAACCGACAACTTTTTGATTAGGGATATAAGCAACGTGCGCTCTACCCATAAATGGCAGCATATGATGTTCACAGAGACTAAAGAAATTAATATCTCGAACTAGCACCATTTCTTCATGGCCTTCATCAAAGATAGCTCCATTCACTAGTTCTTCTAGAGATTGGTTGTAGCCACCTGTAAGAAACATCATAGCTTCAGCTACGCGCTTGGGTGTTTTGAGTAGTCCTTCCCGTTCTGGATCTTCTCCAACACCGATGAGCATTGTCCGCACGGCTTCCATCATTTGCTCCATATTTTCCTCTGAGGGTGGACGCAAATTGGGTTGCTTGCCATCATGAGTATTGCGATCAGGTCTGGTACTGATGGCTTGTGATAAGTCAGGAATCAGCGGAGATTGTGAACGATTGGAACCGTTAGAACCAGCTATAGTCATGGTATAAGTCTTGGTAATTTGTAATTTGTAATTTGTAATTAATCATTGGTCATGAAAAAAATAAATGACTCAATTACTAATTAGAGAATGCCGGCGTTAGACATCAGGATCAATTCTTCAATGACTGCTTGTTGCGGTAACAAGACAGTGTGCAGAATTGTCTGAGCTACTATTTCTGGAGTTAACATTTTGTCACGGTCGAAGTTAACATGAACTGTTTCCGTGTCCCAAATTTCAGTATTAACAGCACCTGGACAAATTGCAGTTACACGAATGCCGTGGTTTCGTTCCTCTTGTGCCAGGGTTTGAGAAAGGGCTAGTAAACCAGCTTTACTCACACAGTATGCTCCCCAACCGGCAAAAGCTTGTTTGGCAGCAATGGAGGCAATGTTGACAATTGTGCCAGTACCTCGCTGTCTCATTCCTGGCAAAATTCCCATCATGCACACAAAGACGCTGGTGAGGTTTAGGTTAATTACTTGTTGCCAATCTTCTAGGGGAGTTTCGCTTAAGTTGCCTGTATATCCCATACCAGCATTGTTAACCAGAATATCTATGTCGCCAAATTCATCAGCGATCGCCTCTATTTTGGTTTGTACTTCGGACACACAACTGAGATCCATAGTGAAGGCTTGTGCTTCCACTCCTATTTCTTTCGCTGCTGCTGCTACCTCATCCAATTTGCCCCCAGAACGGCTGATTAAGGCAACATCTATTCCCGCTTTTGCAAAGGCTAAAGCCGTTGCTTTCCCAATTCCACTGCTTGCACCAGTAATTAAGGCGCGTCGTTTCTGCTCAAAACTCATGTTATCTCCAAATTTTTTGGCCGTGATTTAACTCACCAGCCACCCATAAATTAAATAATTCTAAAAATCAATTGATTTTTTGCTGACTAGTGCTAGATTGCCTTGTCAATATGGGTATATTGCCTATCATTAGCCTTACCAGTCAGATCAAAAAGTATCGACCTGCTTTATCAGGTTCTAAACTCAAGGCTGATTATTGAATACTATGCAAATTCACCAATCAGATTGGTTTTGTTTGCTTAAAACAGAACACAAATACCTATAGCCGCTCAGATTGTTAAGAATCTTTAAGCTGCTATAGGCAATTATAGCACTGTTGATGTGCTAATCAGTTATAGTTATTATTTTTAGTGAGCAAGTTCAGTAAAGACACCAATTTTGCGGAATTTTTCATAGCGAAGTTGGCGGCGTTCAGTGGGAGTTAAGCGATTGAGTTCATCCAAGTTATCTAACAGGGCTTGTTTGAGATTAGTTGCAGCTGTCAATGGGTCAGAATGAGCGCCACCGATGGGTTCAGGTAATATTTGGTCAATAATGCCCAAATTTTTGAGGTCGTGGGAAATAATTTTCAAGGCTACGGCTGCTTGGGGGGCTTTAGCAGCATCTTTCCACAAAATAGCTGCACAGGCTTCTGGGGTAGCAACGGTGTAAACGGAGTGTTCAAACATCAGCAAGCGATCGCCTACTCCAATACCCAAAGCACCACCAGAACCACCTTCACCAATAACTGTACAGAGAATTGGCACATCAAAGCAAAACATTTGCCGTAAATTATAGGCGATCGCTTCTCCTTGTCCTTGATGTTCCGCTTCTATTCCTGCCCAAGCACCAGGAGTATCAATAAAAGTGACAATGGGCATACTAAACTTATTGGCGTGTTCCATTAACCGCAGGGCTTTCCGGTAGCCTCCAGGTGCAGCCATGCCAAAATTCCGGGCGACGTTATCTTTGGTATCCCGGCCTTTTTGATGACCCAACATGACCACAGGTTGTCCACCCAAACGACCGACACCACCAACTAAAGCCGGATCATCTCCTCCACAGCGATCGCCATGTAACTCCATCCATTCATCACTAATTGCCTGAATGTAATCTAAGGTACTAGGACGGCGCGGATGTCTTGCTACTTGCAGTCTTTGAGAGGGTGTCAGACTGCTGAAAATTTCCTCACGCAGCTGTGTAGCCCTTGTTTCCAGTTGGCGAATTTGACCAGAAACATCTACACCATTTTCATCTGCAAGTTGCCGAATTTGGTCAATCCGGGTAGCCAGTTCTGCTAGTGGCTTTTCAAAATCCAACAGTAGCGGTTTGCGTTCAGTAATTGCCATAGTTAGGGAATAGGGAATAGGGAATAGGGAATAGGGAGGCAGGGGGAGGTGGGGAGGTGGGGAGGTGGGGAGGTGGGGAGGTGGGGAGATGGGGAGATACTGGGAAAAATCTTTACCTGTTCCCTGTTCCCTGTTCCCTGTTCCCTTCTTTCCCAGTCACCAATCCCCAATCCCCAATCCCCAGTCCCTAAACTAATAATGGTCTAAAACCATGTTTAATGGAAACTTGACCAATATGCTCCATTTTGTCTACGGTAATCTGATTGCGTCCCCAAGAAAAGTTTGTGTATAACTTCTCAAATTCCAGCAGCATTGATTCGGCAAAACAAGCAAATAATTGGCGGCCTGGAACTTCCATATTGACAATTTTCATGATTTTCCAGTCAATATCCAGGGAATGCTCAACAATTCCACCGTTTAACACATACACTCCCGGATGCTGAATTTTTGTCCCTAAGTTTTTAGGATAGCCGCCATCAATCAATAAACAGGGCTGCTTCAATACTGTGGGATCTATTTCTACACCTTTAGGCATACTCGCCACCCAAACTACAATATCTGCTTGGGGTAGTGCTTCCTGTAGTCCCATAATTTTACCCCGTCCCAGTTCAGCTTGTAGTTCTTGAAGACGTTCTTGATTACGAGCTATCAGCAGTAGCTCTTGGACATCTGTTTTTTTATCCAGCCAACGTGTAACTGCACTACCAATATCTCCTGTTGCACCACACACTGCTACAGTTGCTTTTGATAGTTCTATCCCCAGTTGTTTGGAAGCTTCTTCCACCTGGCGACAGATAATGTAAGCAGTATGAGTATTACCTGTGGTGAAGCGTTCAAAATCTAATGTGACGTTACGGACTTGGCTAAACTGCTCTAAATTAAAGTTCTCAAAAATAATTGAGGAAAACCCACCTAAAGCTGTAATATCAATGCCATGCTTTTGAGCATGAGCCATAGCGTTGAGGATTTTGCGTGTAGCCGCCTTAATGCGCCGATTTGCCAGCATTTCCGGCAAAAAGCAAGATTCTACATACCGCCCTTCAATTTTTTGGCCTGTAATACTGGTGACGGTAATGTGGTCAACAATTTGTGGTGGTGCGCTACACCAAAAATCTAGCCCTTGGTCGGCATATTCTGGGTATCCCAATTCTTGAGCTACGGATTGAGCGTGTTCTAAACTAGTCAGATGTCCAATTAGACCAAACATTAGTGATATATTAGGCGTGTGCTATGAAAAGCGTGGAATTAATCAACAGGAAATAATACCTAACTCTTAAAAATACTATATAAAGGGTGTAAAGATTTCGTAATTTCTGAAAGGAGGCAGGAGTTCAGGAGTTCAGGAGTTCAGGAAGTAAATATTTCTCCCCATCTCCCCATCTCCCTATCTCCCCATCTCCCCATCTCCCCTGCGCTCTAGACGGTGGTTGCCAGTCCGTAGGCAGAAAGACGCATGATGTCACGAGTTGTGAAGCCAATGTTACTTAATGCTTCACCGTATTGAATCATAAAGTCTTCTACCAAAGCTTCTTTTTCCATTGCCAAGACCTTGGCATCATCTGCTACTTGATTGAGCATTTGCCAGACAATAGGAAGGTTTTGGCGATTTGCTGCTTCTAGTTCGGCTTTAGATTCTGTAAAGTGTTCTTGCAGCCAGACTTCACCAAAGTTGAGATGACTATACTCTTCTTTGACTACGCCTTCAGTAATTTTACGAGCAAAATCATCAGCTACGGGAATGTAGATGTTATATGCAGCGATCGCAAAACATTCGATAATCAAAGATTGAATCAGAAGACAAGTAACAACTTTACCTTCTTTGGCTGCGGTTTGGAAATTTTGGTGTAGTCCAGAGAAAAACTTCTTGGCAAATTCCAAATCTGGAGTCACTTTTAAATTCCGTCCACAAGCTTCAAATCCTTTTTTGTGGCGGCTTTCCATTTTTGAGAGCCGAATCAATTCATCCTTGCTTTCTGGTAACAGTTCAGCCAATGTAATGTAATTGTCATGGGCTTCTTGTTCTCCTTCAATCACAATGGCATTAATCCGGCTATAGGCATCTTTGTATGTTTCGCTCTGGAAATCAATTTTTTCAATTTGCTCAACAAGCTGCTGCATGGTATGTTTACTCCGTAACCCTGAATTATTTGATACTGAAATTTAAATTACCCGTTAATTTAGGGTAATAATGATTGTTGTTTAATTTAACTTAACAAGAAATTATGGTAATTAGATTAGTTTTTACCAAGTAACGCCCCACTCTGGATGTAAATTACACCCTACCAGTGATCTAAACCCATCAGTTCTTATTCCTGCTCCCTGCTTTCTATAGTCATACTCAGAAAAACCCATGCCCAAACTAAACTGGAATTTGAAAAACGCGAATTTTTGGAGTCTGGTACTGTTATTGCTAGGAGCATTCATAGTTTTACTGCCTTTAATCATAGTCTTTCTCACCTCTTTTGCTCCTGCGGGGACAACTCCAGGAGTTATGGGACAAAATAACTGGACTTTAGCCAATTACCGCGAAGCTTGGGAACGAGGAAAGTTTTTACTGGCTTTTGCTAATTCTACCTTAGTAGCGATCGCAGTTACGGCTTTTCAAATTATCACATCTGCTTTAGCCGGTTACGCTCTCGCCAGGCTGAAATTTCGGGGTAGACAAGCAATACTGCTAGTTGTCTTAGCAACTTTAGTCATTCCCTTTCAGTTATTGGTAATTCCCATCTTTTTGGTGTTGAAGTGGGGACACCTGATAAATACTTACTGGGCGCTGATTTTACCAACTGCGGTTAATGGCTTTGGTATTTTTTTGTTACGTCAATATTTCCAGACAATTCCCGTAGAATTAGAGGAAGCCGCCGCTATTGATGGCGCAAACCGACTACAAATTTTATGGCAGATAATGTTGCCTTTAGCACGTCCGGCTTTAGTAACGTTGTTTTTGTTCACCTTCATCGGTGAATGGAATGATTTATTTAAACCATTGGTATTTACCACTAGACCAGAGTTAAGAACTGTACAGTTAGCATTGGCAGAGTTTCAAGAACAGTTTACCAATAATTGGCCGTTGATGATGGCAGCGGTGACAATTACCACTGTACCTGTGATGGTGTTGTTTCTAATTGGTCAAAAGCAGTTTATTCGCGGTATTGCTACGACGGGAATTAAGAATTAGTCAGAATCAGGATATCCAGGATTTTAGGATGTACAGGATGTATGTTTCTGTTTTTTTTCATGTCAAGACTTGACAAGACGTAAAAACTAAATTACAATTATGTTATGAGTAGAAATCTGTCCGCGCATATATAGTAAAATTTTCAAGTATTAGTATTATTATTCCTCCAAAATCAAAAAATCGTTAAATCCTCTCAATTGATTAATTAATTTTATCCTGTTAATCCTTAAATCCTGGACATCCTGATATGGCTTGCGCCACGCTACGCTATCAGAGCAAATAAAATAGAATAAAATACACGAAACAATAAAATATCTATGTCAGCAAGAGATTTATTTCATCAAGCAGTTAGAACCGCATTAGAAAAAGAAGGATGGATAATTACAGATGATCCCTTAGAGGTAGAATTAGAGGAGATAACCTTTAGAATTGATTTAGGTGCAGAAAGATTAATAGCGGCCGAAAAAGGAGAACAAAAAATTGCTGTAGAAATCAAAAGTTTTGCTAGTAACTCCGCAGTCAGTGAATTTCATACAGCATTAGGACAATTTCTTAATTATCAAACTATGTTAGAAGAAATTGAGTCAGAAAGAGAATTATATTTAGCTATTCCCAAAGATGCTTATATTTCTTTTTTTCAAACTCGATTTGCTAAAATTACTGTAAAAAAATATCAAGTTAAAATCATAGTATATAATCCAGATCAGGAGGTAATCATACAATGGCCAACATAGAACATTATCGTCAGTGTATTCAAACCATCCTCAAAGAACATGGTAAATTTAAGCCTAAATACGACGAAATAGATAATGAACTGATTTTTGATACTACTCATGATCATTATCAACTTATGCGTGTTGGTTGGGATGATTTAAGAAGAGTTTATCATAGCGTCATTCATTTCGATATTAAAGATAACAAAATCTGGATTCAACAAAACATGACAGAATCAGATTTAGCTCAAGAACTTGTAAATATGGGAATACGAAAAGAAGATATTGTTTTTGGTTTACAACCACCCTACAAACGTCCTTATACTGGTTATGGTGTAGCTTGATTTTTAAAGGTTTAATTTGTCATAATTATCCAGTAGATATTCATTTCACCACTCAGAGATTTTATGCAAATGAATTGACACTCTGCGTCTCTGCGTGAAACAAAAAATCTACAATGTAAGTTAAGCCACTCCAACCAAACAGATAAAAACACTAAACTCAGATTCTGTTACCAACAGAAAATATGCAAAAGCTGGGTTTGGTTTTAATCATTGTCTCATTTTCTCCGTGGTTAGCGATCGCCATAATTTTACCATTTCTACCAATTTCCGTAGCCCAAAAAGCCTTGTTAGTACCAGCGTTATTGGTTTTGGCTGAAGTTATATTTTGGTTTGGTGTGCTGTTGGTAGGTAAAGAAGTTGCCCAAAAGTATAAACGTTATTTGAGTTTCCGTTATCTAAACATACTCATCAAAAGATGGAAGCGGAAAAATAGAAAAAGATGGTAATTAGATAGAATAAGTATTGAGAAATATCTGTGTAAATTAAGAATAAATTAAGAAAATGGCAGCACACAAACTCAGCGAAACCGAACTACAACAAGCCCTCAATAGTTTACCCGGATGGCAAATTAAAGAAGGCAAATTATACAAAGAATACAAATTTAACTCCTTCCCTACTGCTTTGGGATGGATGGTGACAGTAGGTGTTCACGCCGAAACAATGGGACATCACCCCGAATGGTTTAATGTTTACAACACAGTCCGGGTAAGTCTTGCTACCCATGACATCGGTAATGCTATCAGTAATTTAGATGTTGGACTAGCTCAGAAAATGGAAGAAATATATAGTAAATAGGTGACAGGTGACAGGTGACAGTTAAGAGGGAATAGGGTTGTTAACTCTTCCCTGTCATGCCTATACTAAACACGGTTGAGACATGGACTTTTACAAAATTACGAAAAACCCAGATTTTTAGGGGTTTAGCTCCTGCTTTACCCCTACCCACAGAATCAAATGATTAAGCCATATTGAGTAGACCTGATACCCGTCATGTTTTATCTGAATTAGTAGGGTAGACTATTTGCTACCCTACAATTCTGGAAAATACAGCGAATTTTAACTGCTATCTACTGCCACCTTCGGTAGTTGATGGCATAGGAACAGTCTCAAAACGAGGCATTAATGTTGGTGGTATTGTAGATCCAGTCCCAGTGCTAGTATATTTTTGACTGGTATCAATACAAGTATCTAAAGACTGAATTGGGGTTAAATCAACTTCTTTGCTTAAGCCAACCACACATTCAGCAAAACTTACGGGCAATAAACTGCGTCCACAGTAGGTTAAAGTGGCTTGATTAATTGCCTGTTGATTAATCTTGCTAATGCCTACTACACAGGTGGCTAAATCTTCGGGACGACGGGCTTGACGACAGGAAGAAAGTGCTTCTGTGGGGTCGATTTGTGTCTGCTTTTTAATTTGAGTCACACAACTAGATAATTCTCTAGGCCGCAAAGCTGATGCACAACTTTGAGATGTGGCTTGTGCTGTAACTCCCGCACTTAATAATTGAGCCGCACAAACGCGATAATCATTTCTGTAAGAATCTATGACAGCTGGACTCGGTAGCATATTTGTGAATAATCCAGAGATGGCTACAACCGGGACTGTCAAAATTCTCCAGACATTCGGACTTTTTTGATTATGAAAACTGCTAATTTCTTTTTTGCGTTCTAACATAGCTATTCTCCAAACACCCAAGGTTATGCTAACTTAGAATCTGCTGAAACTCCTCTATATTCCAGGGATTTCGTCGCCATCGTTATAAATAGTCCCAAAAGCCTGATGATGCAACTTTTGACTATCAACCAATGCCAGGAGATTAATGTTGTCTCAGGTTAGACTATATTTAGATATTCTGTGGCAAAAACGACTCCATTGATAGTCAAAGTTGTATGAGCATTGACTAAACTTGTAAAAAGTCAGTCCTTTGCCAACAAATACTTTCAACGTACCGTGGGACACATGGGAACGTAGGTTAAAACCCTAGAAGCTTGGCAAATACTAGTTTGTGGGTATTGCCCTTATTCAAGCTAGTACAGTAGAAATGAAGTTTTTGGAGACTATTTTCACTAAATTATTTGCTGCAATAGCACGGAAATTTAGGATGGTCTTTTAAAAGACAAATCATTTCATCAAGAATCCTCTAGCTAATTACTACGAGGAATGTCATAATAGAATATTTGGTTAAAGTTTAAACAGGATTAAATTAAGGAAACTCATGTCCCGATATAGAGGGCCCCGCCTCAGAATTGTTCGTCGCTTGGGCGAATTACCAGGCTTAACTCGCAAAACTGCTAGACGTGCTTACGCACCAGGCCAACATGGTCAGAACCGCAAAAAACGCTCTGAGTATGCTATCCGTCTGGAAGAAAAGCAAAAACTCCGCTTAAACTACGGTTTAACAGAAAAGCAAATGCTCCGCTACGTTCGTAAAGCCAGACGTGTAACTGGTTCTACCGGACAAGTCTTGCTGCAATTACTGGAAATGCGTTTGGATAATACAGTGTTTCGCATGGGTATGGCTCCCACCATTCCCGCAGCACGTCAATTGGTAAATCACGGTCATGTCACCGTTAATGGTCGTGCAGTCAATATTGCCAGTTATCAGTGCCGTGCTGGGGAAGAAATTGCTGTTAGGGATAGAGAAGCATCCAAGAAATTGGTAGAAGCTAATTTGCAATATCCCGGTTTAGCTAACCTTCCCAATCACCTAGAATTTGATAAAAACAAATTGATGGGCAAGGTTAACAGTGTGATTGAAAGAGAATGGGTAGCATTACAAGTTAATGAACTACTTGTAGTGGAATACTACTCACGTCAAGCGTAAGTCAATTTTGGATTTTGGATTTACGATTTTGGATGTGAATTGTTTTTTTAATCCACAATCCAAAATCTAAAATCTAAAATTAGGTTATCCGCCAATTTGCGACATGGTACGGGTGTAAGAGCCGACAGTACCTGAGTCGCGTTGTTTAAAGTTAATTTCTGATTTAAAGTTTAATAAATTTCTAACTTGTTCTTGTAAGTGAGCAGTGCTAATACCAGCACGTAAAGAAGATTTTAAATCAATTTGACCAGTTTCATTTAATAAACAGGGACGTAACCAACCGTCAGCACTCAGACGGATTCGATTACAGCGATCGCAAAAACATTCTGACATCTGACTAATAAAACCTAGTGTTCCCTTAGCTCCCGGAATTTGAAACACATCCGCAGGACCATTACCACGAACTTGGGATTCTGTCAAGCCCCAACGTTGACGAATGCGATCGCGTAAATCAGCAGAAGAGATCCAACCGCGATCGCCAAATAATTCATCATTACCAATAGGCATAAACTCAATAAATCGGACGTGCCAATTTTTATCAAGAGTTAAAGCGGCTAAATCTAAAACTTCATGGTCATTAACGCCCGGTATTACCACCACATTTAACTTTAACGGTTCAAATCCAACATTATAAGCAGTTTGAATACCTTCCCACACTTGTTGCCAACGTCCACGGCCATGATTACCGATAATTTGCTCAAAAGTATCTGCATCAAGAGAATCTAAACTAATATTAATTCTTCTTATACCTGCATCATAGAGATTTTTAGCTATAGGTGCTAATAAAAACCCATTAGTAGTGATTGCTATATCTTCAGTTTGGGGAAGATGAGCAATTTTTTTTACCAAATTTACCACACCAGGACGGAGTAGAGGTTCTCCACCAGTCAAGCGAAAGCGGGTAAAACCGACAGGAATAAAAACTTCTTGAATCAGAGTGAGAAGTTCCTCATCAGTTAGTAACTGTTGTTTGAGGATATAGTCTAATTCTGCACCTTCTGGCATACAGTACAGACAACGAAAATTACAGCGATCAATTAAACTAATCCGTAGATAGTCTACCTGGTTCATTGTGATTTTGATTAAAAACGTCGGAGACTAACTTCTAGGGTATCTCAAACATTTGGAAACTTCTGGATCATCGCGTAAGTTAGATACAAGGGTAATCTAGAACGAAATCAGATGAAAAGACATTGGTTATTACTGAGTATATTTTTTGTTGTAGCGTTAACCATTAGTCAAGTATTAGCACAGGATAGATTACAGGTAAGAGTTAACCGCTTTTTAGAAGTTCGTAGTGTTTCTGGAGATGTCACCTATCAAAATAAACAGAGTTCCCAACCGGCTCGCATAGGTACAAAAATACAAAATGTAGGCGATCGCATCAGCATAGGAAAGCGTTCTAGTACCATGCTGGCGTTAGATACCAATATTGGTTTTTTGCAAGTTGCAGAAAACACAAAACTGCAAATTCAAAAAATGCAAACTACCAATAATGGTGGACGTATCACCCACTTACAGGTGAAAGGTGGACAGGTACGAATCAAACTGCGTCCCTTTACACATAGAGATTCTAGCTTGGAAATTGAAACACCAGCAGGAATTACAGGAGTCCGAGGTACAGAATTTGGTGTGAGCGTGCAACCAAGTGGTAAGACAGGGGTAGCAACCTTGACAGGGAGTGTAGCAACATCTGCTCAAGGTCAAACAGTATATATAAATAAAGGTTTTCAGAGTATAGTAATTCCTGGGGAACCGCCATCACCACCTATGCCCTTAAGAAATGATACCCGCCTAGACGTGAGGTTTTTGGCAGACCAGGGAAATCAACAGGTGCGAATTGCAGGTAAAATCGATCCAGTCAACTTGGTAATTCTGGGGAATCAACCACTGACTACTGATAAAAATGGAACATTTGATACTGTAGTGCCGCTTCCTGCTAATCGCCGTATTGCAGTAACTGTGACTACACCTTTAGGTAAAAAGCAGGATTATGAATTAGCGGTTCCTTAAAGTAGAGGAGACGCTTGTTTTGTACTTTCTTCAATATGTGAATAAATTTTTTTGGCGATCGCTTCCTGGTTGGATAGCAATGCTAATAGTTACTTTGCTGCTTTTCCTGGGAGTTTTTCAACCACTGGAATGGATCATATACAACAATCTATTTCAGATGCGGGGAGCTATTAACTGGGATGAGCGCATAGTCTTGGTAGCCATAGATGATAAAAGTTTAAATGAGTTTGGGCAGTTTCCCTGGTCACGGCAAAGATACATTGAGTTATTAAATGTCTTAGATCAAGCACAGCCCAATGTAGTTGCATTCGATATCATTTTTTCTGATCAAAGTCCTGATGATGTGATGCTGGCCAAGGCAATAGAGCAACATGGTAAAGTGGTACTAGCTCAAGCATGGGATACTGAAGGAAAACCGTGGCAGCCCAGACCAGAACTGAAACAAGCAGCCATTACTACCGGGCATATCCTGAGATATAAAGATGGGGACGGTATGCTTCGCAAGGTCGAAACCGAAATCAAAGGTGTTCCCTCATTAGGAATAGCGTCTCTAACAGCCTATAATACATTTGCGGAAACTCCCCCTCTTAAAAATATAGAGCGTCCTTTATGGATAAACTGGATCAGTAAAGCTGATGATATACCGCATTATTCCTTTGTGGATGTAGTCAGGCAAAAAATCCCCCGTGAGAAATTTGAAAACAAAATAGTGCTAGTAGGAGTTACTGCTCCTGGTATTGATGGGTTAACCACTCCTTTTGATTATGATCCGCCTACAGGTGGAGTATGTGTACACACCACAATTATTAGTAATTTTTTAAAAGGTAACTTTCTTCACCTTTTACCCCCAGGTGGGTGGGTGATGTTATTGATGCTGGGGGGACCGGGGTTAGCTTGGGCGACGGCTTACTGGCGAACTAGGGAAAAATTAGGATTTTTTGCTGTTTTTTCGATTATTTGGGTATTTCTCAGTTTACTGATGCTAAAACTCAGTTATTGGCTACCCGTGGCTGCACCAATAGTTCTAGTTGGGATGACTATTGGCATTGTAGCCCTACGCGAACATAGGAAAATTAAGCTAGATAATCAATCTCTTCTATATCTTGCTAACTATGATGGACTCACACAAGTTGCTAATCGTCGTCGGTTTGATGAGTATCTTCAGCAACAGTGGGAACGCATGACTAGAGAAAAATCCTCTTTATCGCTGATTTTATGTGATGTAGATTTTTTCAAGCGATATAACGACACCTATGGACATCAAGCGGGAGACGTTTGTTTAAAAAAAGTTGCTCAAGCCATGACTCAGGGTATCAAAAAACCAACTCATTTAGTAGCTAGATATGGGGGAGAAGAATTTGCTGTGGTTTTACCTGATACTAATGAAGAAGGCGCGTTGCAGATAGCAGAAGCAATTCGTTCTCAAGTTCAAGCTTTGGCTATTCCTCATGAAGCTTCTCTGGTTAGTTCGCAGGTGACTCTGAGTTTAGGTCTTGCTAGTATCATCCCTAGTTCTGATCTGACACCAGCACTGTTGATCAAAGCCACAGATGAAGCACTGTACCAAGCTAAAAAAACGGGACGCGATCGCTGTTGTGCTTTCATAAAGTTGGTTTAAAAATCCTATTCACCTAATTTTTAATTTTTCAATTATAATATTTACCTGCTTATTGTTGCCTATCCTGTGTAAGTACGCAGAATTTGTGACAGTTACTTAATCGCATACACTAACCAGCTATCCATCGTGCAAGATACCGACTCTATGAATGACCTTGCTGCTGCACTGCAACAGCCAGTAGACTTAGATTTTGAATTACCAGATCCTGAAGATGAACAAATTGCTGAGTCTGACTTTTTACAGCAGTTAGATGTAGCTTGGCAAGTATGCGATCGCTTTGATTTGCAAACGGAAATTTGGCGGGGTCGCATTTTACGCGCTATCCGTGATCGAGAGAAAAAAGGCGGCGATGGTAGGGGTACTGGTTTTCTCAAATGGTTGAAGGAACGGGAAATTAGTAAAACTCAAGCCTATTCCTGGATTCAACTTGCTAACAGTGCTGATACTTTAATTGAAGATGGCAAACTTGACCCGAATACGGTCAATAATTTTAGTAAGCGGGCATTTGTGGAAACCGCCAAAGCCTCCCCAGAAGTACAACAGATGGTGAGTGAAGCCGCCCAAAAAGGCGATCGCATCACCCGCAGAGAAGTCCGTCAACTCACGGATGAATGGACTGCCATGTCCTCAGATTTGTTACCTGAACCAGTTAAGGAAAAAGCCGCAGATAATAGCCTTCCTGCCCGCTACATTGCCCCTCTGGTTAAGGAAATGGAAAAACTGCCAGAATCACACCAGAAGGCTTTACAAAGAGATATAGCCGAAAATCCTGATGTGGATACTCTCAAACAGGCAACTACAGAAGCTAGACAATTAGCAAAATATCTCAAATCTGCTGTCCAAGTACAAGCACTGACAGAAGAAAATGTAGATATTGAAACCGCATTGGAAGAAGCGCAAAGAATTGGCTGTTTGAGTATCGCTGCTGACTTAGTAAATCAAGCCTCGCAAATGGAACAAGGTATAGCTAAATTATACATGACTTGGAAAAAAATCAGTAACCTAGCTGATAGATTGTACGTTGATACTGGTGCAAGTACACCCAATTTGCGATCGCTCCTCAGTTGCGTTGAACCACTAGGAGGGGAAGTTATGGAAATTAAACTTAGTGGTGCAACTGAACATCATATTAGATTACAGATTCAGGAAACGAATTAGGGGATTGGGGATTGGGGACTGGGGACTGGGGATTGGGAATTGGGAATTGGGAATTGGGAATTGGGAATTGGGAAGAATAACTAATTCCCTCGAATTTGCGGACTACTACCACTATGTGAGAACTTTGCTTTCCACACATATTAGCCCTACTTATGAATTGAATCAAGGCTATGAAAACTAGATATTTTGGCTGTAATGTCAGGAAAGGTTTATCAGTTTAAAAACCTGTTGATGTGTCTTAGTCTTAATCCAGTTGTTGACACTTAATTTACAACTAGATGTCAGAAATTGGACTTGTAAATATTAACATACAAGATATAACAGGGAGATGAACGCAGTTATTAATCTTAGGGATGAAGGACTACGCCACTTGTTTCAATCCGGGAAACCCTTCCAACGCAGTGGCTCACAAATTTTGACCTCTGGAAAGGGGTATCAAGCCAGTCTTCCAGATGTAAGTCGCAGTCATAGAGGATGCGAGAAATCTACCACTACGCTTTCTGTTAGGCAGGAAGCGCACACTGTAAATTCAGGTCAGTGTGGGTAGTTTACTCGTCTTGATTGCCAAAAACCATTTGTAAAATCATGGGTATACCTCCATCTTGGTGATATTTATCTGCCCAAGCCCGAATAATCTCATCTAGTTCTTCCATAGCTTGCTGCATTTTTTCCATGGGGATATCCAGTTCTTCCACAGCACGCATAGAATGGGTTTTTCTTTCTGCCCAATCTTTCATCATGCGGAAATAACGTGCAGTGTCTTCGACCATTGTGTAAGTACGTTCTTGGTCGTCTGCTGGGGCATAGAAAGGACGAGTCAGGGCATAGAAAGGCATTCCCCAAGGTGAATCAATGCGTGTCACTGTACCTGAGTAGAGTAAACGACGCTTGATATGTTCTGCCAAGGCTTCACTCAGGGGCATTTGGTGGTGTTGTGGTAACTCCTCTTGCGATCGCTTATGTAGAAACTCAATTAACTCTAAAAATTCAAAGGAAGTTACTAATTGAGCATCAGGCAGATTTTTGGGTAACTTGCGCTCAATTTGTTTTTTCTCTTCACCAGTTAAACTTGTTCCAGGAACACGGGATCTGCCTGGTTGCCAAGGATATTTTTCCATCCAGACATAAGGCAATTGAATCAAATAGCGGGGTTCTTGGGAACCCAACATTTTTAGTAATTTACCTTCAGTCAGAGCTTGTCTTACTTCTTCGACAATGATTTTAACTCTTTTTGGCTCTAGGTGGTGCAAATGCCCAGTCATTCGCAGGTTTTGTCCCTGCTCTAGATAGGTCATGTAAATTGCACACTTCGCTGCTGTTGCGGCTGCATCTAAAAATGCTCCATGCCTATGCCCACTTGTACGCATGGCACTAAAAGCCAGATAAAGCATGATCTGATCCATCGCACTCGGACCAAGACGTTTGATCAGAGCTATGTCGTTAGTCATATTCACAGACAGATGAATGGCACGTTGACGATAAGAATGGTAGTCAAATTTAAACTACTAATTATACACCCAATTGCAATTTTTGTCTTCACTCGCTATGAAGATTTATTGTGCTTTCACCATGAAATTGCTATGGTGCTAAATTACTGAGGGTGCAAATCACTAATGTTTAACAACAAAGGTAAGGCTCATCACTAATTATGGTATCGTGCTACATCAAGTTAAAAATAATTGATATAGCTAATTAGGGATAAACTGATGCGCCTTGAAATTGCTTTTTTGCCAGATGAAATACCTGCTGGCTACCCAATCATGAAATTAAGCTATAGTCTAGAACCCAATTTACCATAATTTAGAAATATGAGAATTATTTGAGGAGGTCAAAGCTAAAATTATCGCCTCGAATATTCACTCTCGTTTTTCTTGATCATTTAATTCTTGGAACTAGAAGATTTCACTTGGTTTTGCATTTTTTCAAGGCTGATACCAACAGCACCACCAGTTACTAATAAGACTCCCAGAATTTGCAGAAGATCCAATTTTTCCTGAATCATTAATCCAGCAAAAATCACGGTTAAAACTGGGATAATAGCACCGATTATAGCAGACCTTGGTCCCCCTAATTTGCGGATGCCAAAATTGTTGAATAAATAGCCGCAAAGAGTGAGTACACCCAACATAAAACCACTTAAAATCACTTCCAGTAAATTCGATGATCTAATGGCTAAACCCCAATCACTTGGTAAAGGTACTAATAAGCAGACAAAGCTTAATAACAACATGGTAGCGAAGTTAATTAAAGCAAAAGAAACCGGATGGAGTTTCGGAGCGCACAACCTAGTAAAAATTACGTAAACAGCAAAAGCTATTCCGGATGTAATTCCAGAAATAATTCCTAAAGAGGTATTACTCGTAGCAGTTGAATAACTACCCAAGATTAATAATTGACCACAAAAAATACTAGAAATTGCAATAGCACTGAATAAACTAGGGCGCTCACGAAAGAGAAACCAGGCTAAGAGTCCGGTCATCATGGGATAGATAAAAAACAGGGAGATGGCGACTCCGGTGGTAACTTGACCAATAGCAATGTAAATCAGCACTTGGGATAAAAACAAAAAGCCGCCACTCACGACCGATAACCATAACACCTGTTTTGTTTTTTCCTTACCAGGAGCAGCATTTTTGCCTACTGAATCAAATAGATTTTGTAGGTCTTGCCAAACTGGAGGATGTAAAATGGGAGCCAACAGTAACATCAAAGGCACAACCACTAATAACCTGAGCATCAAGATTAAGAAAATATTCCCCAAGGTTGGTAAGAGCAACTGCTGTGATTCAAAGCCTCCCAGTAGATCCGAACCTTGATAGAAAAGCGCCTTAACAACAACGTTGTAGAGGGATGACATTATTGTTGACAACACAACTAGTAAAAAACCGACCTGAACTGGAGACCAGTTTGGGGAATTGCGGGATCTTTGTCTTAGGGGTGTTAGTTCTTGCTTTGGTGGTATTGAGGATGATTTTGGTGTTGAGTGTGTTTGTGAAGTGTCAGGAGTAAAGACAGAAATTGGCTCTGGTGGCTTTTCCTGGGATGGCTTTTCTGATGTTGACTGAGTTTGTGAGGTGTCAGGAGTAAAGACAGAAATTGGTTCTGGTGGCTTTTCCTGGGATGGCTTTTCTGGTGTTGACTGAGTTTGTGAGGTGTCAGGAGTAAAGACAGAAATTGGCCCTGGTGGATTTTCCTGGGATGGCTTTTCTGATGGTGACTGAGTTGGTGAAGTGTCAGGAGTAAAGACAGAAGTTGGTTCTGGTGGCTTTTCTGGTGTTGGTGGTAATGTCACCACAGCCGCTGTTGATGAATTTTCGCTTTTTGGTAAATCCTGAGAAAGTAAAGAAATTGGTTCAGTAACTATTCTCTCTGAGGATTTTTCCAAGAAACCGTTTTTGTGTGGTTCGCTTAGTTGCAAAACAGTTGGTGAACCTCCTGTCACAACTTTTAAAGGATTTGCTTCTTTGGTTTTCTCCAGTTCTCCTTTGAGACGATTCACAAAGTCTGCTAAGATTTCTTCCCCTTGCTGCTGTTGATCGTACATTCGTAGCAACTGCTGGGAAAGATGACTTTGATAATTTTTTAATTCTTGTTGGAGCGAGCTAAAGGCAACTGTGACAGTATCATCTAGATTGTTCAGCATTTGGCTGACATTTTCACTGATATCACTGGCTACTGTAGAATTGACTTCAGCCGACTTGAGCATCTCACGGTTGGAAGATTCCCCTGTAATTGGTTGGTTAGCTAAAGTCTTGAGTGAAGATTGTAGTTGGGAAGATATATGTTTTGCCAAAACTTCAGCCAGCTGACGAATTAAAACTTGCTGTTCGGTAATTTGTCGAGCTTGCTGTAATTTTTCTTTTTCATCTATTAATCGTTGGATATCATTGGCTAAACGAGTTTTTTCAGCCTCCATCCGCTTTACGTCGTCTTGTAAAGACCGAAGCACGTTCTGTTGCAGATTTTCTAAATCTTCAACTACATCCCAGAGGGCATTTTCTGCGGCTCTGGATAGGTCGCCTCTGATTCTTGGGTTCTCTGGTCGCTTTTCAAATCGCCCCATTAGTTTCTAACCTCTAACACCTTGACGATAAATCAGTTATCAGTTATCAGCCGGAAAACTAATAACTATTCACTGTTCACTGTTCACTGTTCACTGTTTACTGTTTACTGTTCACTGTTTACTGTTTACTGTTTACTGATAACTGTTTCAAAGCCTTGCAGATTGGTAGGTTGTTAAAAACCAAATTTGTGCGAAATGTAAATTGCGTGACAGTTTCCGTTGCTGTGAGGAGCTAAAGTATTTTTTTGGGAAAAATGGAAGATAATACTATCTCCTGCTCAATATTCTAATAAATGACTAGCAATTCTGCAAAAATAAGCTTTAGTTTTCGGACTCATCGCAGAATATAGCAGTTTGCAATTGGCTAGAATTCGGGTTGAATGTAGGGAACACGGAAATTTTTGTAGTGAAACAGTAATCTTACTTACACCGTAACCGGAGAATGTATTGTATTCAAAATGAGAACTCTAGGTAATAATCTCCATAAATTTCATTTTAAATTTAATATGATCCGGATGATACTGAATATTGTGGCGCTGATTGCAGCACTGATTGGGACTGTAATTACCCAGGCTGCGGCGATTCCTTGGAGTGTTTGGAATTTAATGGATTTGAGGTTTTGCACCAGTCCAATACCCACAACACTACCAACGAGGGCGTGAGAGGTAGATACAGGTAAACCTAACCGGGAAGCTAATAAAATGGTAGTGGCTGTGGCTAGTTCAGCACAAAATCCGCTGCTGGGTTGTAAAGATATGATATTTTCGCCAATTGTGGCCATAACTTTTTTGCCCCATATTGCTAAACCTGTGACAATGCCAACACCACCAAGGATCATAATCCATAAGGGAATGGTAATTCCATTGTTGGGGACGCTATGTGTTTGATTGATGTAGGAGATGACGGCTAGGGGCGCAATTGCGTTTCCTACGTCATTTGAACCATGAGCAAAGGCGACAAAGCAAGCACTTAATAGTTGAAACCGTCCGAATAATTGCTCAATGGGATTAGGGATTGGGGATTGGAAAAAAGATGCTTGAGTGTCTTGAAGTTTTTTCCAACTATAAAGTGTAAGTCCTATTGCTGCTGTTGCACCTGTGAAAATAGGGATGTCGTGCGCTGGGATGTTGAAACCGACTTTCTCAATTAAAAAGTTTGTCAGTGGTTGAGTTAAAGAAGGTAGAACAATTACACCAAATGTACACAGTAAAATTACGCTTAACCAGGGAATCCATTCTTTTAATTGCAATATTGGATGAGGTTGGTTTAAAATCCAGCGTTGAATCAAACTATAAAAAAAAGCGGCAACAATACCACTAATTACAGGTGTTAATATCCAACCAATGGTAATTAAACCAATAGATGACCAATCTATGGCATTTATTCCTAATGCTACCCAAGTAAAACCTGCGATCGCACCGACGACTGCATGAGATGATGAAACTGGTAAACCCAATGATGTGGCTATTTGCAACCATACCCCTGATGATATCAGTACTGTTGCCATACCTAAAGCTAGGGTTTGCGGTGTGGTGGTAAATAGTTCGGGGTTAGCAATTTTCGTCCCCAAGGTTTCTGTTACCCCATGTCCGAATAATACTGCACCTGTAAATTCTAAGATGCCGGCAATAATAATTGCTTGTTTCAATGTGACGGCTTTAGAACCTACGGATGTTCCCATGGCGTTAGCAACGTCATTTGCACCCAGGTTAAAGGCGACGTAGAAGGCTAAGAAAGCAATTATAATCATAATTGTCTGAATCAGGACACCCTTCGGGAA
>NZ_JAYGHA010000021.1:79418-94488 GCF_034931405.1 Anabaena sp. UHCC 0451
TGTCCAGGATTTGAGGATTTACAGGATTTTAGAATGAACAGAATTCACCTCAAATCCCAAATCCCAAATCCCAAATCCCAAATCCCAAATCCCAAATCCCAAATTTAGGGATAAATTAAAATTTTATATGTTTCTGGTGTGGGTGCGATCGCTTGGTCAACTGCTTGTGATAAATCTTGTAAGGGATAGCGATCGCTAATCAAGGCTTTTACATCAATGCGACGATGAAAAACTATATCCGCAGATAGACTTTGCAGCCTGTAGGATGAACTATAACTACCCATTAAATCAATTTCTCGACGATAAAGAGTATTGGGATTGATGGGAATTGTCAACTCATCGGGAAATTCAGCGAAGAACAAAATTTTCCCACCTTTGCGGGTACAGTCTAAGGCTTGAAAAAATGCTTTATCACTGGGTACTGCTAACAAGGTGACATCAACACCCATTCCCCCAGTTAAAGCTTGAATTTTTGCAGGTAAATCAGCATCTCTCGCATCAAAAGCCGCTTCTGCTCCCACATTCAAAGCTTTTTCAATTCTAGATGGTAAGAGGTCAGTTGCGATCGCTCTAGCACCCAAATATTTCACCAACATCATAAACATTAACCCAATTGGACCAGCACCCGTTACTAACACCGTTTGTCCCGGAGCAATTTGAGCTTTTTTAACGGCTTTTAAACAGCAGTTGGTTGGTTCAACAAAACTAGCTTCTTCAAAACTGATATCATCAGGGATGGGAATTAACCCACCATTTTCCACAATATGACCTGGTACTTTCACATACTCTGCAAAACCGCCACCACTGGCGTTAAAACCTGCGGTAGTGGAGATATTTTTATAAACATCGCACATGGAGAAATTATCATTTAAGCAGTAGGCGCAACGCATACATGGTATATGGTGCATCACTGCTACCCGTTGTCCCACTGTCCATCCTTTTACCTGTGAACCAACAGCCGCAATAGTTCCAGCGGTTTCGTGACCAAATATGCGTGGTGGTTCATACAAAGGATAACGAATTTTTTTAATATCTGACTGACACAAACCCACAACCCGCACCTGTACTAAAACTTCATCTGCTTCTAGGGTGGGAACTGGGATTTCTTCGTAGGATAATTGATTTACGCCTCTAAATACTTGTGCTTTCACGTTGGTTTTTGATAATTCAACGTTACTAGATTTAGCATTTTGTGGTGAACTTTAGGTTATAAAAGTATGGATTTTTTGAACAAATCTTGGTATTGGGTTACTTAATTTATCTAGTAAATAATGTAGAGACGTTCCATGGAACGTCTCTACAAGGATTTGAGATAAAGCATATTTAATTTTTACCAGATGTCTAAAATTACAGAAAGTACCATTTTACGGGACTTACTTGTTTCCCTGGTAGTGGGGCCATTAACGAGTATTACTGGTTTGGCGTAGAACCTTCTTATGGTCATAAAATCGGCGTAGTCGGGGCTGGTAGTAAAAGATATCCATAATAACAATACCTTTGCCCTACCTAATCAAGTTATGGGTCGGGTTTTTCTCGTTTAACGACTTCTTGAAGAAAATCGCAGAAATGGATAATGTGAGGTTTAGAACTTTAATACTTCCTATGTAATTTCTTGACTAATTAAATCAATAATTTCTAGAATATTCCTACAAACACTTGCATAAACATTAGATTCTTCCTCAATATGGACATGATGAGGAAAATTTGGTAAATTAGGAAAATGTTCTACATTATCCCATCTTCTTTTTAACTGGGTTCTAGTACCATCCATTGATAACGATAGGTTTCTGTAATACATTGATCTCCCTTAACTTTAAAAAATTCCACCACTTCTAAAAAATCACCATTTGTTAAATTCAATCTTGCCCGAAAATAACCTTGATCTGATAATGCTCTTTCTTTAACAATAGAAATTTTATCAATTATCGAACTGGTAATTAATTTAGCTTTTATTTCTGTCAAATAATCCTGAACTATCATATTCAATTAAGATTGAAGTAACATTAAACGAGCTTCTAAATCGGACCACATTTGATAAAAAGCACTCCATTCCACAAAATCTGCTTCATCTCCTAATTGACCTGTTTTAAATTGTTGATAAAAATCCGCAGATGATAATTGATACTGTTGTTCAAATGCTTGTAAATCATTTTCTAATTCTTTAATTTGCTGTTGAATATTTTCTCTTTCTTGATTGATAATCTTTCTGAGTGATGAAGCCAAGATATCACTATATCCTCCTTGTTGAGAAAGAGCTTCAAGAGCTTTTAATTGATTGATTATTTCTGCTTGAGTTGTCATTATTACTTCTTACTTTTAGATGATGTTTATATCTATTATAATATTTACTACATTAGATTAGGCGCATTTCCCGTGGTTAAGATCCCCTACTTCTGTACGTATTTCACTTTTAAAATTGATATTAGCGGAGAATTCAGGGATCTTTTGAGTACAGATGTGAACGATAAAGCCTGATGCTAAGGGACTTTTAAACCTGTTCCCCGTTCCCTGCTGTAACTAGAGAATTTAACCTTTCAAACAACAGTGCTACCTTATCCAAATCTTTATTCCCTGGGGAGAGTTCCACACCACTAGATAAATCAATACCATGAGGATGTAGTTGATTGAGTGCATCAACAATATTATCTGGTGTGAGTCCTCCGGCCAGAAACCAGGGAAGACTGGGGTTAAATTCTTGTAACATTTGCCAATCTAGGGTTTGTCCTGTTCCCCCTAATTGTTGAGGATGATAGGCATCAAGGAGTAAAGTATCTACATAATCAATATAGTTAGCTGTGGTTTCTAGTTGTTCCAAACTACGAACTCGCAAGGCTTTAATAATTTCTACATGGGGTAAAGCTTGACGCAATTGGTCACAAAATTCTGGTGATTCATCTCCATGTAACTGCACACCAGTTAAATTAGTTGCAATTACTGTATCTCTGATTTGGGAAATACTACTATTTGCAAAAACGCCTATTGTATCAATATATTTAGTTAATGGCGTTAATGCTGCCTGAATTTGCTTTATATTAACATAACGTGGTGAAGTTGGTACACAGATAAACCCCAGTGCTGTTGCACCAAGAGAAGCTATGGCTACAGACTGCTGTGTTTGAGTAATGCCGCAAATTTTAACTCGCATTCAATTCTGAGAAATTATAAATAATCACAAAAATACATTAAGTTAGACTAAAAACGTTTGCTTTGTCCTACGTAATTTTATAATCTTGTAGGTTTAGATTCATTTTTTCATTGTAGGAGAATACATTTTGTTATCATCTATCTTACTAACAGCCGCTGCAACCGTTCCTACCACACCTGAATGGAGTCCTACAGTGGGAATTATTATCAGTGCCAGCTGCTTAGTCGTACTTTTACTCAGTTTGGCAAGTAAAGCTCCCAAGGTGGGTCCACAAATGCCTGTACTTCCTGTAACTGTCCCCGCGTTTATCGGTGCAATGGCTTTTGGCCATGTGATTGGTATTGGGATTGTTTTAGGACTGACTAATATTGGTCGCTTATAAGAATTTAATACTTTCTTGCCATAGAGAGTAAAAATTCGGCGGTAGGTAAAAATTAAATTACTTACCGCTTTGTGATCCAATTACTGCTCGCTTTGTGAATTTAAAAGTTGTGAGTTGGCTATGATATAACGCATTAATTTTAATTAATTGTTTATCCTAGAAATAAGAGCATATTACAGCTTTGCTAGTTGTGACTCATGAACTAGTATTTGCAGGTAGTAATGTATAAAAAATAGCTAAAAAAATTGATGTAATGCAAAAAAATTGGCAAATTGGATCTTTATTTGGGATTCCGCTGTTTTTAGACCCTTTATGGTTTGTAATTTTAGGGTTAGTCACCTTAAATTTTGGGGTAGCTTACCAACAGTGGGGAAATTTTACAGCTTGGAGTGCTGGATTAGTAATGGCACTGTTATTATTTACTTCTGTGCTGTTACATGAATTAGGACATAGTTTAGTAGCGCAGTCACAAGGAATTAAAGTTAACTCAATCACGCTGTTTTTCTTTGGTGGGATTGCAGCAATAGAGGAAGAATCAAAAACACCGGGTCAAGCGTTTCAAGTAGCGATCGCCGGTCCTGCGGTAAGTATCATCCTGTTTGTGTTGCTAACTCTAGGATCTAACGTCATTCCTGATACCACACTGTTAAATGAAATGATCAGGGATTTAGCGAGAATTAACCTGGTTGTAGCTTTATTTAACTTGATTCCCGGTTTACCGCTGGATGGGGGACAGGTATTAAAAGCAGCACTATGGAAAATTACAGGCGATCGCTTTCAGGCGGTACATTGGGCGGCAAGGTGCGGACAGATTTTAGGTTATAGTGCGATCGCATTAGGATTTGTGATAGATTTCTTTACCCAGGAACTAATCACAGGTTTATGGATTGTCTTATTAGGTTGGTTTGGAATTCGCAACGCTAACAACTACGACAGCGTTACCACATTACAAGAAACCCTGCTCAAATTAGTAGCTGCTGATGCAATGACTCGCAATTTTCGCGTAGTTGATGCAGATCAAACATTACGAGAGTTTGCTGATTTATATCTTTTAGAAACATCCTCCCCACAAGTTTATTTTGCTGCTGCTGATGGACGTTACCGGGGTTTAGTCACAGTTGATGATTTGCGGACAACCGAAAGAAGTGAGTGGGAAAACCAAACTCTACAAAACATTGTCCATCCCCTCACCACAATACCCACTGTTAGCGAATCAACTTCCTTAGTAGAGGTGATTAACAAGCTAGAAACCGAACAACTTTCACAAATCACGGTACTTTCTCCCGCCGGTGCTGTAGCTGGTGTAATTGACAGAGGAGATACTGTTAAGTGTTTAGCACAGAAGTTGAATTTGCGAATCACCGAAGCTGAAATCCAACGGATTAAAGAAGAGGGTAGTTTTTCTCCAGGGTTGCAACTAGGAGTAATAGCCAAATCAATAGAAGAGAAAAAGTAATCAAAATGCTCAAATTCCCGACTTCTTGAAGAGGACGGGAATTTGTTATTTATTGACGATGATAAAATCAGTAAATTGCTTTTTTCATGTAGCACCGCTCACCATTTCTACAGGATTAGCGATGTACTGAAATGTTGGTTCAGAATTCCAAGGACCACGTTGCTCTGGCTCTGCTCCGTTTGATGATAGATTGTAATAAAGAGAGACGGTTTCATCTGGCTGAATATTGCCAAATAAAGGATCAGTTAACTTACCCAAAGAATCGAGAGCTTTCATAAACATTTGGGTATGAGAAATTTCTCGCGTTAACAGATGGACTAAAGTTTGTGTAGTTCCCTCATCTGTAGAAAGCTTAATTAACGCTTCATAGGTTTGTCTAGCGCCAGCTTCTGCGGCGATATTAGCACGTAAATCACGAACTACATCACCACCCTCATTCAAGTAATTTGCAGTCCAAGCATTTCCTTGACTATCAAGAAAATGTGGTCCAATTCCTCGGAGTGCAAAAAGCGTGCTTTTATAAGCTTCTGTTTGGTCAGTATTTTTGGTATGAGCTTCGATCAGTTTACCAACCATTTCTAAATGACCGAATTCTTCAATGGCGATATCTTGGAGCATATCCCGGATACCAGGATTTTCAACATGAAAAGATTGCACCCAATATTGCAAAGCTGCTGTCAGTTCTCCTGTTGCACCGCCAAATTGCTCTAGTAGTAATTGAGCAAAACGAGGGTTAGATTCATCAACTTTGACAACATGAATTGGTTCTTTTTTGTGAAAAAACATAATTCTATTACAAATTGAAAATATAGAGGGAATAAATCAACTTGGAAGCAATATCTAAACTAGAGATTTTTTTGATGATTCAGGAAATTTTATACTCGGCTACTTCTTTGGAATAGTGTCCATAAATAAATCGCAATAATTGCGCCAATTACTGCCACTAAAAGACCAGGAATGCTTAGGGTAGCGGCCGTCAATTGCAAAGTTCCTGTGCGGATGAGTGTAAAAAGAGTTCCACCAATAAAAGCACCAACAATACCTAAAATTATTGTTGAAATCGTCCCGCCACTCTGATGACCTGGATAAACAGCTTTAGCAAGCGCACCTGCTAATAATCCTAAAATTACCCAAGCAATAATATTAATCATTTGGTTGTTGCCTCTATAATTTAAGCTGTATCAAATTTATCGATTAATCAAGATAATTATGTCTACCTTCTGATATAGTTATCTAAATCAAAAGATGGATCTATTAAATATCTTAAATATCTATTTTTTCGCCAAAGAAAGATTGATTTACAGAAAAATAACCCCGAATTCTTGAAGAAGCCGGGGATATGACCATGAAACATTTTTACAAATCAACTAGGATTGGTTTTAGCAATTACTAATTAGCATACTCAGATTGCACGGGAGAATTTTGTGTCTCTAGTTCTGGTATGAGTATCGAAATTGACGGCGATATTTCTCACTAGTAATCTACCAATATCAGTGATTTGGATTTTATTAGTTAATAAATTCACTAATCCATCATCTGCTAGGGGTTTTAACTCTTCTAGTTCTTGGAAAAAATAGCCATCAAAATTGATGTGATATTTACGTTCAATGTCTGATTTATCTAACTGAAAATGAGACATGATAGACATAATTACATCCCGTCTGATGATGTCATCTTGGGTTAGTTTAATGCCTTTACTGGTGGGAATAATACCTGCTAAAACAGACTGATAATAGTCCTTTAAGCCTTTATGGTTCTGAGCATAAGCATCTTCTAGCATACTGATAGATGTAGAACCAAAACCAAAAAGTTCTGTTTCTGCGTGAGTAGTGTAACCTTGGAAGTTGCGTTTGAGAGTACCATGACTTTGGGCGATCGCTAATTCATTATTAGTTTTCGCAAAATGATCCATCCCGATAAACAAATACTCGTTATGTGTTAACTCTTCAATGGTCATTTTCAGGATATCTAATTTTTCCTGTGCTGTAGGTAATGAATCTTCAGAAATCATTTTCTGCACAGGTTTTACCCAAGGTACATAAGCAAAATTAAACACCACAATCCGATCAGGATCTAAAGCGATAGTCTTTACTACTGTTTCCCGAAAAGTATGTAAATTTTGATAGGGTAGACCATAAATTAAGTCTACATTCACGCTGGTAAAATTAGCCTCCTTAATCCAATCCATCACTTCAAACAGCATTTTTTCTGGTTGGACACGGTTTACCGCTGCTTGTACTTGCGGGTTAAAGTCTTGGATACCAAAACTAATCCGATTAAAACCAATATCTCTGAGAAACTTGATGTATTCTCGATTGACATAACGGGGATTAATTTCAATAGAAACTTCTGCTTGGGAATCAATAGAGAAATAACGATTAATCTTGTTCCACAAAAATTCAACTTGGTGAAGTTCCAAATAATTAGGCGTTCCCCCACCCCAATGAACTTGCAGCACTTTTCTATTTGTATCAATCAACTCCGTTGTATTCTTGATTTCTTGCGCCAAATGCTGTAGATATGGGTTGGCAATATTCTTATTATTAGAAATTACCGTATTACAGCCACAGAAATAACAAGCACTTTGACAAAAAGGAATGTGGAAATACAAGGATAGGGGCGTTTGACGTTGATTAGAATTACAGATAGCTGTTGCAAAATCTTTCGCCGTGAATATTTCACTTAATTCTGTAGCAGGTGGGTAGCTGGTGTATCTGGGTGCGCGAGTGTCATACTTTTTAATCAGATCCAGATCGAATTTTACTCCAGGTAATAGAAAGACCATCAAAACCTCCGAGTTACTGTGAGTTTATGCCTAGTGATTGCAGGGATTTGGGATTGGGAATAATTAAGGTTATTTCCCAATTTATGCTTGTAAGATTGGCAATTTATTTGTATGTTTCAGATGAATTTACTGAAACTAATTAGCTAGGACTTACTTCAAGAAACCCGGTGTTAATTTAAAATACTTAGGACTAAAGCTGCGTGTCACACCAAAAATCTGTTGTAGGGTGCGTCAGATATCAAAAATACGTTTATTTGCAGGATTTATGTAATCTGACGCACCCTACCAATATGCCAGTTGCTTAAGTCCTGATACTATTAGTATCAAACTAGGTCATTATATGTAGCTCGACCTAAAGCTTGAATTAAAATAGTTTCTAATTCTTTAATTATCTCCATATTTAAGTAGAAAGCATGGTTAGCTTCTGCTACAATTTTGTCAGCAGTTATATCATCAACTATGATAGTATCTAATGCTTGACGATATTTATTTTTGAATGCTTGTTTATCTGGAATTTGCTCAAAGTTATAAAATTCAGTGCCTTCATATCCAGAAAGTTTTAAAGCTGACTGAGCAATTTTTTGGAGCATTTGCCCACCGGAAAGATCACCCATATAACGGGTATAGGCATGACCTAATAATAACGCAGGTTCATGAGCAGAGATTTCGTAAATACGAGTAATGTATTTTTCAGTGGCTGTTGAAGGTTTGATGAAGTTTGTCCATAGATTACCGTGATAAAATGCCATATCTTTTTCTAGAGATGATTGGCGATTTAGTTCGGGAAAATACATTCCACTAATTACAGGATGTTGTTTATTTTTCTCAATTGCTGTTTCTAGTTCACTGTAAACAAAATACAGATTGCTCAAAAACTTACTAAAACATTCTCTATCTACAACTCCTTGGACAAAACATTTCATAAAACCAATATTTTCTGCATCTGTATGAGCTTGTTGAGTACCAGAACGCAGTTTGATTGACAAAGTATGACTCATTGTTGCTTCCTTCATTTTCAAGCGCCAAATTTGCTCACTAGTCATCGACTCGTTTATCAGTTCACCGTCGATGTCAAGGTTAAAAAATTGCCATTGTAGAGATATGGGGTAGCTGCACCAATCTATCCAGCAAGCACCAATGCTGATATAAATCCTGGTTAAATCCTGGTTGATTTTTATTGCTACTAAAATTTATTTAACTATTAATCTTCTTATAAATATAAAGATATTCATATTTCTTTAGACTTTCGTGAGTCAAGTTACTCACAATACAGTTGAGTTAAGCCTCTTTTTTCTCTCTGTACTTCCTGGAGATATTTTTCAACCTGATTTTGAATATTTTATCATCCCTAAAAAGTATAGTAAGTAGCTAAAAAATTATCTTGAAATTGTTACCGTTAATCCAGAGTTTATCTAAAATCTGTCAGTTAAGGAAGAAATAAAAAAAGAGAAATACAAAAACCTTACTTGTGAGGCTTTAATCTTTCCCTAAAATAACTGACTACTGCCAATTTATTCACCAAGCAGTATTGTATCTTTTTCCTATTTATCTCAAAAAAAAGTGGAAGTGTCATGACAACTATCGACGGATTTCCAGCTACAAATAAGTCTGAACTAAATCAACCTCCAACCATTCAGCAAGCAATTCTTGAAGCTATTACTGAAGCACGAGAAATTTGTGATCAAAATGGAATGAATTCACCTAGTTGTGCTGTAGCTTGGGATATTGTCGAAGAATTGCAAGCTGAAAACGCACATCAAAAACAGGCAAAACATCGTCAAACTTCCCTAGAAAGCTACTGTGAAATGTATCCAGATGCTTTAGAGTGTTTAATTTACGATCTGTAATTTATCAGAGGAGTCAGGAGGCAGAAGGCAAATATTTCTCCCCAATCACCAGTCCCCAGTCACCAGTCCCCAGTCACCTAAAAAAGCGATCGCACCACCAAAATCAAGGAATGCGATCGCTTTTTTAGTTTGCACTATCGCGCAAATTTCCCTAACTAACCAAATGTAACTGATTAAGAATTGTACTCACCAGATGATGAGTAATCGGTAAACTATCAACTACCATCCCTAAACATAACAACATCATGTAAGAGATGGAATATAAAAACAACTCTCTAGCGATAGTCTTATCCTCTGGGTTTTGTAACAACCGCCAAGACTTGTGGACAAATCCCCCGCCCAAAGTCAGAGCAATTACCACATAAACAATCCCACTCGCGTGTAAAGGATAAAACAGTAATACTGTGGCAGTTACGGTAATCACCGTGTAGTACCAAATTTGCCGGACTGTAGCTTTATCCCCAGCTACCACAGGTAACATAGGTATTCCCACCTTTGCGTAATCATCCCGAATCATCAGAGCCAAAGCCCAGAAATGAGGCGGAGTCCATAAAAAGACAATGGCAAAAATTAGCCAAGCCGCCCAACTTAAAGTATCTGTTACCGCAGCCCAACCGACTAAAGCCGGTATTGCACCCGCAGCACCACCAATGACAATATTTTGGGTGCTGTGACGTTTTAGCCAATGGGTATAGACCAAAACATAAAAAACGATGCCGGAAAATGCTAAAAGTGCTGCCAAGAGATTGGCAAATGCTGCCAGGAGAGTAAAAGAACCTACAGCCAGAGCGATCGCAAAAATTAATGCGTCACGTGGCTGTACTCTACCAGAAGGCATAGGACGATGGCGCGTCCTTTCCATATCATAATCTATATCTCGGTCATAGATACAGTTAATTGTTTGGGCGCTGGCAGCAGCCAAAGTACCACCAATTAGCGTTACTAACAATAGCAAAGGGTCAACTTGTCCCTGAGCAGCAATCCACATACTGCCAGCCGTTGTAATTAATAGCAACGGAATAATCCGAGGCTTGGTTAGCTGGTAATAACTTTGAATTACCTGGATAAATGTATCGTGGTGGCGAGAGACATTAGTCTCAATCATGTTAGCTCTACTTCCTTTCTCAGTTATCAATTATCAGGGAACAGGTGACAGGGAACAGGGAACAGGCGAAAGTGAAGATAATTACCAATTACCAATTACCAGCCACAACTAGATGATTAGCAGCTTGGGTTATGAACTGTTCTGTCACGCAGTGCTAGAACCGTAAACACCACCAAAGTACCCAACAAAGTAGCACCTACAGCTTGGTGAGTAACAGTGAGAGGCTCGACTTGTAGATGTAATCGGAAAGTGGCAACACCCAACAGTAGTTGTAAAATCAACAAGCTACCGGCAATATTTGCCAGTCGTCGCAATGTAGGATGTAGTGCTGGTGTGCGCCAGGACATCAAAACAATTGCCAAAGTAGCCAGAGTTGGTGGTATTAACCCAAAAATATGGCTATACATCACACCACAAAGTTGATCCCCGGCCAAACATTGATGCAACGCCCAGCGAGAACCCACCAAAGCGCCCAGTAGACTTTGTAAGTAAACCAAAATAGCAGCAACTAAAGCCACCCAAGGCAGCTTACCAACAGTTCCAGTTCCTTGATAGGGACTAAGTGCCGTACCGATGACTAACAGGGTAGTGAAAAATAATAGCGCCGTTCCCAAATGGGCAGTCACAATATCAAACCGCAACAGTTCGGTAACGGTGAGTCCTCCCAAAACTCCTTGGAAGACAATTAAGAACAGGGCGAAAGTTGCAGCCCAAGGCAACCAGTTGGGCAGAACACGACGATGCCACCAGGATAGACTAGCCAGAGCGATCGCGCTAAAACCAATCAACGCCGCATCTAATCTGTGAAACCACTCCAAGAATACTTGAAGATTCATTTGCTTGGCTGGAACTAATTCCCCATAGCAGAGAGGCCAATCTGGGCAAGCTAGTCCAGCATTCATCACGCGGGTGGCACTGCCTATGGCCATCAAAATCAAGGTGGCTATGCAAATTTTCCACACCAAGCGACGAATGACTTCCTTGGGGCTGTTGTGTTGGGCTGCCGCTTCATTTTGTTGTTCTAGGACAAATTCGTTCATCAACGATACCTTATCCCCGCTTGAGGTAGTTTTTCTTAAAATTCTCTATTTGATCAGTCCAGACCTATCTACACCCTAACCTAATTAGCTAAAGTTTCTAGATTGGCTTTCACTTATACTTTGAATCACTTCAGGTACTTTTAGCTGTAAGATTTAGGTATTTTTTAAGATGTGAATCATTAAATAATGACAATTATTTAAAATTTCCGAAAATCTTGCTTAACTTTTGGCGCTAATGATCATTTTTCCTCAAGAGATATCACATCAATACCTTTTACTCAAGATTGGTTCACTAATCAAAAAAATTAATAAAAATTTCAGACATTCAGAGTTCATATCCTCAAGGCTGCACTACCTTAGTAAGTGAGTTACTTTGAAATAACGTAGTCAATTCAGTTAAGTAAGCCGTGAAAATTCCAAGTTCGATCTGGACATTACTCATTGGCATCGTCCTCACCCTAGTCAGCCTCTGGTATGGTCAAAATCACGGTCTGTTGCCCACAGCAGCATCGGATGAAGCCGTATTGATAGATGGTCTTTTCAGTGCGATGTTAACAGTTTCTGTAGGTATATTTCTCTTGGTTGAAGGTATCTTAATCTATTCAGCAGTTAAATATCGTCGGCGTGCAAGTGACAACGATGATGGACCACCAATTGAAGGTAACGTCCCTCTAGAAATACTCTGGACGGCGATCCCAGCAATTATTGTCCTGGGGATTTCTATCTATAGCTTTGATGTATATAACCAAATCGGTGGCTTAAATCCCCATGGAGGCCATGAAGCGCCGATGATACAAGAATCCATGTCTATGCCCGGAACGGCTATGGCTGCGACTCTCAGCGAGAAACCAAGTACCACAGCAGCTAACCTCATTGCTCAAGTGGATGCTACCCAGGAACAAGAGGCACAAGCACCACAATTAATCGTTAACGTCGCTGCACTCCAGTACGCTTGGTTGTTCACCTACCCAGATACAGGCGTGACCACTGGGGAACTGCACATACCCATCGGGCAGAAAGTGCAAATGAATATGACCGCTAACGATGTCATCCATGCCTTTTGGGTTCCAGAATTCCGCCTCAAACAAGATGTGATCCCAGGTAGACAGACCGAGATTAGCATCACACCCATAAAAATTGGTAGTTATACTTTAATTTGTGCTGAACTGTGTGGACCATACCACGGCGCAATGCAAACCCAAGTAGTGGTAGAGTCCCAAGAGGCTTTTGATAGTTGGATGCAAGAACAGTTAGTTGCTAGTAAAGAAACCCTCAATCAAGCAGTTGCTATCAACTCCAGTGATTTATCCCCAGATGAATTTCTAGCTCCCTACACCAAAAACATGGGCATTCACTCAGAAATGGTTCATCAAATTCACCATTCGTCAACAGCTAATGACTAATGACCAAGATTGATAACTTTTTAATGGTAGAAACACCTCAAACTTCCGTGAGGTAAATCCAAAATCTAAAATCTAAAATCCAAAATCGAATGACACAAGCACAATTACAAGAAACTACCAATATTCCTACACCCCAGGAAGAACCAGGGGAGAGAAAGTGGTGGGAATTTTTTACATTCAGTACCGACCATAAGGTAATTGGTATTCAATACCTAGTTACATCTTTTATTTTCTACTGCATTGGCGGCGTGATGGCTGACTTGGTGCGGACAGAACTCCGCACCCCAGAGGTAGATTTTGTCACTCCAGAAGTCTATAACAGCCTGTTTACACTCCACGCCACGATCATGATCTTCCTGTGGATTGTTCCAGCAGGGGCAGGTTTTGCTAACTATCTGATCCCGCTGATGATCGGGGCTAGGGATATGGCATTTCCTCGTTTAAATGCGGTGGCTTTTTGGATGATTCCCCCCGCAGGTGTGTTACTTACTCTGAGTTTGGCGGTGGGTGATGCACCGGATGCCGGTTGGACTTCCTATCCGCCTTTGAGTTTGGTAACAGGTCAAGTGGGTGAGGCAATTTGGATTATCAGCGTCCTGCTGTTGGGTACATCGTCGATTTTGGGGGCGATTAACTTTATCGTCACTATCCTGAAAATGCGTGTTCCCAGTATGGGTATCCATCAAATGCCCTTGTTTTGTTGGGCGATGTTGGCAACTTCAGCATTGGTGCTGATCTCTACCCCTGTATTGGCTGGGGCGCTAATTCTGCTGGGCTTTGACTTACTGGCAGGAACAACATTTTTTAATCCCACTGGTGGTGGTGATCCGGTAGTTTATCAGCATATGTTCTGGTTCTACTCTCATCCAGCGGTTTACATTATGATTTTGCCGTTTTTTGGGGCAATTTCAGAAATACTGCCAGTTCACGCCCGTAAACCCATTTTTGGTTATAAGGCGATCGCCTATTCTTCTCTAGCAATCAGCTTTTTGGGGTTAATCGTCTGGGCGCACCATATGTTTACCAGTGGTATCCCTGGTTGGTTGCGGATGTTTTTTATGATCACAACAATGATCATCGCTGTTCCTACGGGGATCAAAATTTTCGGTTGGTTAGCAACTATCTGGGGTGGCAAAATCAGCCTCAATAGTCCCATGATTTTTGCCATGGGTTTCCTGGGAACTTTTGTGATTGGTGGGATTAGTGGTGTGATGTTGGCATCAGTCCCCTTTGATATTCACGTTCACGATACCTATTTTGTCGTTGCACACTTGCACTACGTTCTCTTTGGTGGTAGCGTCTTAGGCATTTTCGCCGCTATCTATCACTGGTTCCCGAAAATGACCGGACGAATGATGAACGAATTTTGGGGTAAGGTTCACGCGGTTTTGACCATTGTTGGTCTGAATATGACTTTTCTTCCCATGCACAAGCTGGGGATGATGGGTATGAATCGCCGCGTTGCCCAATATGACCCTAAATTCACTTCTTTGAATGAAATCTGCACTTACGGGTCTTATATCCTGGCTATTTCGACTTTACCCTTTATTATCAATGCCGTCTGGAGTTGGTTATACGGACCAAAAGCTGCTAATAATCCTTGGCGCGCACTCACTCTAGAGTGGATGACAACTTCACCACCCGCAATTGAGAATTTTGAGAAACTCCCGGTTTTAACTACTGGTCCCTACGACTACGGCGTGAAAGAGAAAAAAGTTGATGTCAGTCAAGTATTAAGCGTCCAACCAGACGAACCATATCCAACTATTGAGTCTGGTGTGTAAATCAGGTGATAGGTAACAGTAGAGATGGGGAGATGGGGAGATGGGGAGGAAAATTAAAAGTCAAAACTCAAAAGTCAAATTAAATAACCTCTGTCTTCTGCCTGTTCCCTGTTCCCTGTTCCC
>NZ_JAYGHA010000021.1:94579-104760 GCF_034931405.1 Anabaena sp. UHCC 0451
TGTTCCCTGTTCCCTTCTTTACCAATTACCAATTAACAACTTATAAATTCATGCAAAGTCAAATAATTGACCCAGCGAAAATCGAAGAGAATCATCATCATGCGTCTGTAGAATCTCATCATGAAGCACACCCAGATCATCGTTTGTTTGGTTTGGTGATGTTTCTGATTGCAGAAGGGATGATTTTTATGGGGATGTTCGGAGCTTATTTAGCTTTCCGTTCTACCTTACCTGTCTGGCCTCCTGCGGGTACACCGGAGTTAGAACTGTTATTACCCGGTGTGAATACGGTGAATTTGATTGCCAGTAGTTTTGTGATGCACAATGCTGACACAGCAATTAAAAAGAATGATGCCAAGGGGATGCGTACCTGGTTGGCTATTACTGCGGCTATGGGTGCGATTTTCTTAGTGGGGCAGGTTTATGAATATACCCATCTAGAATTTGGTTTGACTACCAATTTATTCGCTAGTACATTTTACGTTTTAACCGGGTTTCACGGTTTGCACGTGACTATCGGTGTTTTAGCGATTTTAGCGGTGTTGTGGCGATCGCGTACTCCCGGTCATTACAGCAATGAAAAACACTTCGGTATTGAAGCCGCTGAACTGTACTGGCACTTTGTAGACGTAATCTGGATTATTTTGTTCGGATTACTCTATCTACTGTAAGTATTAATTATTTGGTTGTTCACTCCACCTTAATATTTACAATCCCCCACTCAGGGGGTTTTTTTATGCAAAACTTACTCAATTAGTCGCAAATAGATCCCCGACTTATCAAATAAGTCGGGGATCTGGGTATTACGTTTTTTGAAGAGTTTCCCAACATGATATGAGTAGGTTGTGGGTTTTTGATTTGCGGAAATATGTTGTTGAATTTTGAATCTAAATAACAGTACACAAACATGAAAGCTGAAGTTGAGATTATGTCTTTGCAGCAATATAAAAAGAACGGATACCTGGCCGCAGGTATAGGTAGTTTAATAGGGTCTGCCCTACTGATATATCCAGGTCATTTTTTAGGTATTGGTTATGTAAAAATGTTCATGCCCAATGCCACTCTAGATGGAATCTTTCCCCCTTTTATCGGGTTTATTTTTGGCTGGTGGGTTGGAGAAGTTTTGGGATGTTGGCTGGCTTTGGGGTTGCTACGCTACCGCAGGGCAGCAAGAACAGCTAAATTATTAGTAGTGATGACTCCTGTCGGTATATTCTTCTGGATGCTATTTCATATCTTTGTGATCAACTGGATAGCGACTATTATTAATCAGTCAAATTCTATAGCCAATCTACAGTATATAACTATGCCTGTAACGATAGCTTTTGTTGCCATTGCTTTATCTCTGAAAGCAAGATATCTAGCACAACAAAATACTTCTAAAATTTAGTTACATTATTTATTATACCAAATATTAATTTTATCATCTAATCCACCACTGGCGAGTATTTTACCATCAGGACTAAATGCAATATCTTTGATGGGTTGTGTCCACGCACTCAGGGAATTACTATTTTCAGCTGGTAGAGTTTTTAACTGACCTGTAGTTAAATCCCACATTTTAATTCCATCTTGTCCACCACTAGCTAAGGTGTTACCATCGGGATTGATCGCGATCGCATTTACCCGGTTATTATGTCCTATTAGAGTTCTGACTCGTACACCGTTATTAACATTCCAAAGTTTAATAGTTTTATCCTGGCTGGAACTTATTAAACTTTGCCCATTGGGTGTAAAAACTAACGCTGTCACAAGCTGAGAATGGGCTTTTATCTCTCGGATGAATTTACGAGAATTCAAATTCCAAAGTTTAACAACACCCTTATTATCACCACTAGCTAAAATTTGCCCATCAGGGCTAATAGCTAAACTATAAATTGCATTATCAAAGCGTACCAATGTAGCCAGTGGTTGCTGTTGTTTTAAATCCCACAAACGAATCCCATCTAAACCACCACTGACGAGAATTTTACTATCAGGAGTGGCCACCAAAGACAATACCAGACTGCTATGTCCAACAAAAGAACGGCTAAACTCTAGAGTTTTGAGATTCCAAAGGTTAATCCTGTAGTCACTCCCGCAACTTACCAAAGTTTCACCATCTGGGGAAATTAAAACAGAGTCTACAGATCCTTGATGCGCTCTGTTAATCGTACCCAACTTTTTGCCAGTTTGAGGATTCCAGAAACGAATTATAGCCTCATTTTCTGAGCCACCACTGACTAAAAGTTTAGCATTGGGACTGAAATTTAGTGATTTAACAGTTCCTGTATGTCCTCGTAAAGTATGAAGTAGTCGGGGATGAGCAAAACTTTTACTATCTGCGGAATTTGTAATTACTTCATTAGCAGCCTGAGCAGGAAGAGTGTATAATTCTTGGGCAATGGGAATTAATAAAACCACAGATGCCAAGAATACCAAGCCCAGATCAGAGCGCACAGTCTTAACTTCCCTTTTTCCTTCAACCCTCACAGTTGCTCCTCACTTGTGAAAATACCAAAAACTTTCCACTATCTAATGGCGTGGTTTTCGCTTAGAAACTGTCATGATTGGTAAAGGTGGACTAGAGGATTGAGAGGGTAAATAATGTTGCACAACAGGTTCTTCCGGGAAAGACGGACGCTGTTGCATCTGCCATAATTTCAAGCCCAAGGCTACTCCTGTTGTTCCTAAGCCAAAAGCGAATAATGACCAGCTATCATCCAAACCACCAATCAGGGCATCTACTATACCCATTGTTACCAATATACTGATGATAGGTTCTTTGCGATAGGCTGACTTCAAAAAACGAGGTAATACAGCGTTCATCACAGCTTACTTTGTTCCTGTTAACTTTTCTTGTAAGATTAATCCAAAGCACCTTAATGGTAATTTGCCTTTGTCATCTCAGGCTATTAAGGCATATAACATTATAATTGTTGGCAGTAAAAACAGTCCTGTAGAAATTTGCTATCTTGTGTATCGTATTTTCCTCCCTTTTATCGACTTGAAAATCTAGGAATTGACTTTCAGGAGCTTGATAGTAGTCATGGACGATAATTACCTGAGATGGGTTGCTACTTTTTTCATAAAGTTAAAACCAGCTGGAAGATCCAACTGGTTATAAATCTTCTAATTACTAGTCTACAACTTAAACTTCTGGCTGGTGGTGGGAACTATTTTAAACCTAACCAAGCCAGTACACCTTGATTAGTGACATATTCAATCACCACCATTAAGATAAAGCCAATCATAGCTGCACGTCCATTTAAGCGTTCAGCGTATTCGTTAAAACCAAACTTAGGATCTTCTAGTTTGGGGGTAACGGTTGGTTGTGGTTGTGTCATAATCAAAAGCTCCTCTTGAGAATAATGGTGGTCGGTAAATTGGACTTAACCGTCTTTTGTGAAATAGTGATGGGGTTTGCACTTGAGATTTGAATAGCATTCTCTTGGAAAGAGTAGTACAAACCAGTTGTTTACATTTTTTAATGTTTCTTTATCTATTGTAAGAATAGTTTGACATTAGTCAAGGGATAGGCAATGGCTAAATTTGCCATTTTGAATTATTGAATACGGACTTAATGGCATAAATACTGGCAATCTAGAATGAATCAAAAATTATTAGAGGCTATAAATAAATGGAAATCGGCGTTCCCAAAGAAACTAAAGATCAAGAATTTCGGGTGGGGTTGAGTCCTTCTAGCGTGCGGGTACTAACAGAAAGTGGTCATGCTGTTTTTGTGGAAACACAAGCGGGTATTGGTGCTGGATTAACAGATGATGATTACCGGAGTTCAGGGGCGGAAATTGTGGAGACAGCAGCAGCGGCCTGGAATCGGGAGATGATTGTCAAGGTTAAAGAGCCGCTGACAAGTGAGTATAAGTTTTTGCATAAAAATCAGTTATTATTTACTTATTTACACTTAGCAGCTAATCGCCAATTAACAGAACATTTGATTGATTCTGGGATTTGTGCGATCGCTTATGAAACCGTAGAACAACCAGGTGCAAATAGATTACCTTTGCTCACTCCCATGAGCATTATTGCCGGTCGGTTAGCTGTACAATTTGGCGCAAGATTCCTGGAACGTCAACAAGGTGGTAGAGGTGTACTTTTAGGAGGTGTACCCGGAGTTAAAGCCGGTAAAGTCGTGATTTTAGGCGGTGGTGTTGTGGGGACTGAAGCCGCTAAAATTGCCGTGGGTATGGGTGCTAGTGTGCAAATTTTAGATGTTAACGTTGAACGCCTATCTTATTTAGAAACTCTGTTTGGTTCTAGGGTGGAACTACTTTATAGTAATTCTGCTCATATTGAAACTGCGGTTAAAGAAGCTGATTTACTGATTGGTGCAGTTTTAATACCAGGAAGAAAAGCGCCTATTTTAGTATCTCGTGATTTGGTGAAACAAATGCGTCCTGGTTCTGTGCTTGTGGATGTTGCTGTTGATCAAGGTGGTTGTGTCGAAACTCTCCATCCTACATCCCATACTAAACCAGTATATATTGATGAAGGAGTAGTACATTATGGTGTACCTAATATGCCAGGGGCTGTACCTTGGACATCAACTCAAGCTCTTAATAATAGTACATTGCCTTATGTTGTGCAGTTAGCTAATTTGGGTGTTAAGGCTTTAGAAGTTAACCCAGCTTTAGCTAAAGGTTTGAATGTCAAAAATCATCGCTTAGTACATCCGGCTGTACTAGAAGTTTTTCCTGACTTGGTGAGTTAAATTATACTAATTATTTGAGTTGACAAAATACAACTATTTTCCTCAGCTTAGTCATTTAGGCTGAGTTTTTATTTGCTAATTGTTCATGTAGGACATTTGTAATGTTATAATTAGAAGCTGCCATTTCTAAATTTATTAGGTAAAATATAATCATAAAAATGAAATCTGTAAATTCTGAAATACTTCAACAAATAGAATCACCTTTAGCATTAGTTAGTTCTCATCAAAAATTCACATTTATTGATCTATTTGCTGGCATTGGCGGTTTTAGAATCGCTTTAGAAAAACTCGGTGGTAAATGCTTAGGCTATTCTGAAATAGATAAGCAAGCTATTAAAGTTTATCAACAAAATTTTATTAGTTACTCAAACAAAGATGAAATTAAATTAGGAGATGTCACCAATATTAGAGAACTTCCATCTGGTGTTGATGTAGTAGTGGGTGGTGTTCCTTGTCAACCTTGGTCAGTTGCAGGTTGTTTAAAGGGTTTTGAAGACCCTAGAGGAAAATTATGGTTTGATGTGATTCGATTAGTTAGTAAAAGTAAGCCAAAAGCTTTTATTTTTGAAAATGTGAGTGGTTTAGCAAGTCCTAAAAACCGAGAAAATTTAGAATTAATTATCAAAAAAATTGAGCATACAGGATATTGTGTGAAGTGGAAGGTATTGAATGCTTATGATTTTGGTTTACCTCAAAATAGAGATAGGGTTTTTATTGTTGGAATTAGAAATGATATAGACAAATGTCAAACATATAAATTTCCATATCCTTTAAATATTCATCCAAAAGTTTTACATATATTGGACGAGCTTAACAATATTCAAGTTTTTGAAAAAGTTAAGTTAGATCCCGATACATTATTTAAAGGTGTAATTCCACCATCAAGAACTAGATTTCAAAAAGATGATGAATTAAATGATTTTTTTATTTTTTCAGATTTAAGAAATGGACATACAACCATTCATTCTTGGGATATTATCAAAACAAGTGATAGGGAGAAAATGATTTGTTTAACTCTTTTGAAAAATAGAAGAAGTAAAAAATATGGAGATAAAGATGGAAATCCTTTATCTTTTGAGAATTTTCAAGAACTAATACCTGACATAGAAATCAACGAATTAAATATGTTAGTTGATAGAGGAATATTTCGTTGGACTGATAAAAGAAAGTATGAATTTGTTAACTCCAAGAATATGACAGGTATTAACAATATCTATAGAATTATCTTACCTACTGCGGATATTGTACCAACTTTAACTGCGACAGGTGGTAAAGACTATCTAGCAACTGTCTCTATTCATGCTAGTCATCCAGAAGAGTATAAAAACTTATTTCTAGAAAAAATTTATCAACCTAAAAAATATATACCTATTACGGCAAAACACGCTTGTAAATTGCAAGGATTTCCTGCTAATTTTGCATATCATCAAAAAGATGAAGTAGCTAAAAAACATTTTGGTAATGCTGTTCCTATCCCTGTAGTTGAGTATGTAGCTAAAGAACTACTCAGCATTATTAATATATAATCATGAATTGGGGTAGAAAATATCATGGAATTCTGCGGCAAAGTTTTCTTGTCCTAGTTCAACAAACAAAGCTTTTAACTGCTCAAATGTATTTTCTTCACCCGAACAAAAATTCCAAAATTCATCTTCTACCCATATATCTCTGCTAAACTCTAAGGGAGAACTAGATAACTTACTTTTTTGCTTTTCATACCAAGATTTATTAAAAGGATTAAAAGGAATGGCAATACGAGCTTCTAATTTAGTATTAGGATCTTGAGCAAACTTATAAGCGTACCATTCTAGAATTTGTCTATTAAATCCTTTAAAATCACCTTGATTTGGCTGTGTGGTTTTGATATCAAAAATATATTCAATTCCATTTTTAGCAAAATGAATATCTACTCCCGTACCAGATGCAGGGGATGTAAATTGAATAATGTCTTGAGGATTTGTTTTGAAAGCTGCATTTTTTAGACGTTGAATACATTCGTCTGTGGAAATTCTGATGCTATTAGGCTTATTTTCACGTTCATCCACTAATTTATCTAATTCATGCTGTAATATTTGGGGAAATGGTTCTGGACGTAATATTTTTGTAGTTACAATTTGAAATCCATTTAATTCTGCTAATGTTTTAGCTATAGGTTCCCAAAAAGTTGTTCCTAAACTTGTTTCTAATCCACCAATAAGAGAGCGTATTCTTCTTTCATTAGGAAAAATATCATCCAATACTTGGTAATTTTTTACGTCTTTACCTTTAAAGAAATTTCTAATTGAATTTTTTAGATTTTCCTTAATTTTTTGTTTAATACAAGTATCCATACTTCAGCTTTCCGAATTGATACTACAATTAGCAAATAGATCAGGTATGGATATATTTAGGGCTTTTGCTAATTTTTCTATGTTCTCCAAGGAAACATTGCATTTCCCTAATTCAATACTTGATATATAAGTTCGATGAAGTTCTGCTTTTTCAGCCAGTTCTTCTTGAGATAAGTCAAGTTCTCTTCTTCGTTTCCTTACAGCCCGACCAAAACCCCACTTTATATCTACCGTTTTATTTGCTCCAAGCATATATCATCTAAAAAATGAAGACTATAAATCTACAGATTATACATGACATTTTGTAGCTTATACATTACAAGCACAGCAGTTACCTATTTACGGATGAATTACGCTGTTAGTTTTTTTGACATTGAGCTACGTATCAAAAAAAAATGAGTCGATAAATATTTTTCGTAAAGTCACGCCGACAGCTTTTAAAATAGGAATAGTAGAAGTTGTATTGCTTTCCATCAGCCTGATTATCGGCAACAATAAAAAAACTCTAAAAAACGCTATATTTAGCCTTTTTCATTTGCATACAATACATTCTACATTTCCCCGAATCATGGGTGTTTATGAATGTTTTAAATGATTAACAATATTTTGCCAATTGAGTCCATTTCTGAAGCGATATTTTACAGTTCCTGTGACTTACTCTGTTTTACTGGCTTGGATAGTTGCTTTCAACGAGTTAACCGCGCTTTTAGTAAAACCTTGGGTTACTCAAGCGACGAACTTGTAACTTACCCATTGATTGATTTTATTCATCCAGATGACCAAACTGCAACCAAAGCAGAAATCAAGAAACTCAATACAGTTATATCTAGCACTGATTTTGAAAATCGCTATCGGTGTAAAGATGGTTCTTACAAATGGTTATCTTGGACAGCAACGCTGATTATTAAAACAAATTCGGTTTATTTTGTAGGACGAAATATTAGTAATTATAAACAAGAGTTAGAGAAGCGAGTTATAGAAGGAACAGCTTGTCATGAAAATCAAGCTTTTTTATCTAAACAAAACTATATTTTAGAACTGATTGCTACAGGCAAATCTCTATCTGAAGTATTAGCAACATTAACTCAGTCAATAGAGGCACAATTAGGAGAAGTTTGTTGTTCCATCATGTTACTAGATGATTCAGGAACAAAGTTGTATCCTGCTGTAACTTCTAGCCTACCAAAAACATATACTCAGGGAATAGAAAAAGGCGTTCCTGTCGGTCCAGACATAGGTAGTTGTGGTACATCTGCCTATACCAAACAGACAGTAATTGTCTCAGACATTGCCAACGATGCAAAATGGGTAAACTACCGTGATTTGGCACTGGCTAATAACCTCAAAGCTTGTTGGTCTACGCCGATTTTAGACAGTCAGGGTCATGTTTTAGGAACTTTTGCACTCTACTATCATAAAGTTCGCATTCCTGAAGAATTTGAGCAGCAACTGATTGAAAAAGCATCTCACTTAGCAGGTGTAGCAATTGAGCGTCAAAGATGGCAAGTGGCTTTGCAACAAAGTGAATATCAATTGCGGTTGCTAACAGAAACTATTCCCCAACAGATATGGACAGCAGAGCCGGATGGTGAAGTTGATTATTATAACCAGCGGTGGTGGGATTTCACAGGCAAAACTGTGGCAGATATTAAAACTCAAGGCTGGGATAAAATAGTTCATCCTGAAGATTTGCCACGGGTAAAAGCAAGATGGGCTAAATCGGTACAAACCGGCTGCGAATATGAGGTAGAGACTCGGATCATCTCTGGAAGTGGGGAGTACCATTGGATTTTGGGACAAGCACGTCCTTTGCGTGATCAATGGGGACAGATTATTAAGTGGTATGGTACTAATACTGATATCACAGAGTATATTGAAGCGAGGGAAGCTTTGCTTAAGGCTCTACAAGAAAAACAAGCAGCTTGTGAAGCCGCTGAAACAGCAAATCGCGTTAAAGATGAGTTTCTGGCTGTCCTCTCCCACGAACTCCGTACCCCTCTAAATCCGATTCTGGGGTGGTCTCAACTTTTGAAAACAGGAAAACTGGACAAGGTGAAGACCCAGGAAGCCCTAAAAACGATTGAACGCAATGCAAAATTACAGGTTGATTTAATTGAAGATTTGCTGGATGTATCCCGTATCTTGCGAGGTAAATTGACTCTGAATGTGACTACAGTTAATTTGGCAGATGTAATTTCCGCAGCATTGGAAACTGTGAGTTTAGCTGCTTCTGCTAAAGAAATTGTTGTTCAAACCCAACTAAAAGGGAATATAGGCAAGGTTAGAGGTGATCCGGCTCGCTTGCAGCAAATTGTCTGGAATCTTTTGTCTAATGCGATTAAATTTACACCTCCAGGCGGACGGGTGGAAGTACGGCTAGAGCAATTTGGTTCTATGGCTCATATTAAAGTTTGTGATCAGGGTAAAGGTATTAGCCGTGATTTTCTACCTTATGTATTTGAACACTTTCGGCAAGAAGACGGCTCAACGACGAGAAAATTTGGTGGTTTGGGGTTGGGACTGGCAATAGTCCACCATTTGGTAGAGTTACACGGTGGCACGGTTGAAGCCAAGAGTCCAGGAGAAGGACAGGGGGCAACTTTGACAGTGAAACTACCGTTGATATCTTCTGAGCCGGTGGCAGTTACAGATAGTAAGTGTGAAGATGTAACTTTAAATTTAAGGGGGATGAAAATTTTAGTTGTGGATGATGATGCGGACTCGCTAGATTTTGTGAAATTTGTGCTGGAATTGTGTGAAGCAACAGTGACAACGGCAGCATCAGCGTTAGAAGCATTGCAAATTTTGGGGCAGTTTCAGCCTGATGTTTTGGTGAGTGATATTGGAATGCCGGAGATGGATGGTTATGAATTATTACGCCAAATTCGGCTTTTGTCGCCAGAAATGGGTGGGAAAATTCCCGCAGTGGCGCTAACTGCTTATGCTGGGGAGTATGACCAAAAACAGGCGATCGCTGCTGGCTTTCAACTGCACATTCCCAAACCAGTAGATCCAGATACTTTAGCATCTGCTGTGGCTCATTTCGTCAAGAGGTAGAAGATAATAGATTTTTGCGTTCTATCGACTTCTTTTATTTATTGTGTCCATAAATGATAAATTTATCTCAGAAGTCGGGGATT
>NZ_JAYGHA010000022.1:0-20402 GCF_034931405.1 Anabaena sp. UHCC 0451
AGCTTATCAGGCTGAGAAGCAAATCAGAGACTTGGGAGATAAGGTGAGTGCTGCTGATAAAAATCGAGTTGAAGAGTTAGTCAAGAACTTACGGGAAGCTATCAATCAAGATAATTTTGACCGGGTTAAGTCTCTTAGCAGTGAATTACAGCAAGCCTTGATGCAAATTGGAACAGCAGTTTATGCCCAAGCAGGAAGTCGTGATGGCAGTAGTGGAGAATCACAAAGTAGTCGAGGTGAAGATGTGATTGATGCTGATTTTGTGGAATCTCAATCATAAAAACCAAGGATGAATCATAAATTACGAAGGATGAATAATTTCATCCTTCTATTTCATCCATGAGGAGGATGTTTTGAATATCTAAATTATGCGAATTTATCCAGATAATCAGTAGATACAGAGGAAGAAGTAAAAAGACTCAAATTAAATATAAGCGGAACAATCAAATCATAAGAGTTAAGATTGCTTCGCTGTTTATTGTTGACAATTAAAATTTTCATCCACTGCTTGGCTTGATTTTAAGGATTTGAATAGATTTGAATAAAATTTACACTAAAACATATACTGATGTAGTTTCATCTGCTTGAATAGCTATATTAAGATTATTGGAATGGGCAATTCTTGATTATGGCTACTAAAACCATTGATGTTAGAGAATATACTGTCAGAGCGCATAAAAGACAGATTCACACTCGCATTTTTAATTTTGTCTGTAAAGAATGTAATCAGGCGACAAAACGGGAAACTTTTGGACCTAGACCTTTATATTGTGAAAGCTGTCGTCCTCCTCAACCACCTAAAAAATCATTGCCGGAATCTAACAGAATGAAGCCTCGGGTGATGACTTACAAAAGTGATATTGATTTAGATTGATTGAAGTAATATGAATACGAAAGAACAATTACAACCTCCTTCAGAGGTATTTATTACGCCATTGTTGGAATTACGAGACTACTATGCTGGTCTTGCACAAGAGTACCAACGGCTATTTATAGAAGCGCGATCGCAATTGGATCATCTAGAAGCTTTGTTATCTCCTTGGTCCTATCATGAAGATCATGCAGAAATTTCACAATTAGAAGCTGTTGATCAAGAAAGTTCACGCTTGTTTTTATCATCAGATGACCGATCTGATTTAGACTTGTTGGAGTCTCTAGAATCAGAACCTTCGGACGCAAATAAATGGAAAACAAATGGCTCAAGTTCTGCTGCTACAAAATTAGAAACTTCTGATCTCAGAAATACACCTTCAGAGAGTTATGATCGTTTCACCAAGGGAGCAGAAATTCCCATGCTTCCTGAATATAAATCTCTGACTCGGATGGAAGCTCTAAAAATGCTATTGCATGAATATGTTGGTACTGTATGCCATATAGATTTTATTGTGCGATCGCTTTACGGTGATTTAGAGTCTACTATCTTTAAAATTGTCAAAGGTAGAGTGCAATCTTCTCTTACCCAAGGTAGAGAAAGGGGTTATTGGTCTGCTATTCCCAATGAACCTGGTTGTTATACTCTGGTTTTAAGTCTGTTAGCTCCAAATCATCAAAATGGCTCATCTTCCCGCGCTAAAAATAAACAGAAAAAGTCTTTTAGAACATCACAAACAAAAGATATAGCGATGCTCAAAGAATTTGATGGTCAATTTTTAATTGATGCTCTTACTTCTTTTTTAGATCAACATCGTGGTCGAGTTTTTGGTGTGAATGACATCATTAATGGCATTTATGGAGAACTTGATGATCAGGAAATTAGAGAGGTGAAAAACAAAGTTCTCAATGAATTATCTAGAGGTCATCGTACAGGTAGATTCTCTAGAGTTCCTAACCAAATCGGTTTCTATACTTGGGATGCAAGGATGATATCAAGAAGGGTTTAGGGATTGGGGATTGGGGATTGGGGATTGGGGAGATTTTTGTCTATTCCCTATTCCCTATTCCCTATTCCCTATTCCCTATTTCATGTCATAACCGAATAAATTGGGATCAACTTCTCCTAGTTTTAAATCTGCTAACCCGTATTCTGCCCAACGTCTTTCTACCATTGCGGCAATATCAGGATCTGACTCTAAAGGTTCACCCCATTCATGTTCTGTTTCTGGGGGCATTTTGGTAGTTGCATCTATTCCCATTCTTCCCCCTAAACCTAATTTCTCACTAGCAAAATCTAAGGTGTCAAAGGGAGTATTTGGTAATATGAATACATCTCGTGAAGGGTCAACTTTAGAACTAATTGCCCAAACTACTTGACGCGGATCACGAATGTTGATATCCTTGTCAACAACAATCACAAATTTAGTATATGTGAATTGGGGTAATGCACTCCAAAAAGCTAAAGCTGCTCTTCTTGCTTGTCCAGGGTATGCTTTATCAATAGAAATAATCGCTGCTTTGTAACTTAATGCTTCCATTGGTAGGAAGAAATCAACTATTTCTGATACTTGTTGCCGTAAAATAGGGGTATAGATACGGTTAAGTGCGATCGCCATCATTGCTTCTTCTTTGGGTGGACGACCGCTAAATGTGGTTAGATAAATCGGGTCTTTGCGATGGGTCATACACTGAAAACGCACCAAAGGCGAATCTTCCACACCGCCATAATATCCCATGTGATCCCCAAATGGTCCATCGGGTAAAACTTCCCCTGGGGTAATTGTTCCTTCTAAGACAAATTCTGAATCGGCGGGAACTTCCAAATCTACCGTTTTACACTTGGCTAATTGTACTCCAGAACCGCCATAAAGCCCCGCAAATAACCATTCTGATAAATCTACAGGAATGGGTGTGGCAGCTGCCATAATGATTAAAGGATCGACACCAAGAGCGATCGCAATTTCTAATTTTTTACCACGTTCGGCAGCTTTGCGTAAATGTCTTGCACCACCCCGCACTGATAACCAGTGTACGGTCATCGTATTATTAGATTGCAGTTGTAGCCGATACACACCTACATTTGGCGTTCCTGTTTCACAATCCTTAGTAATTACCAATCCTAGCGTGATAATCTTTCCGGCATCTCCCGGATAAGGACGTATTAAAGGTAACTTATTTAAATCTAAATCCTCACCTTCCACAACCACCTGCTGACAAGCGGGGAAAAAATCTCTTCCTGGTTTGGCTTTCAATACATCAAACAGCACCTTACCAAAGTCTATCGCTTGGGAAATCTTTTTTGGTGGTTTTGGTTGCTGAAGCATACTTAACTTCTTACCCAGAGTTTCCAACTCCTCTGGTTTTTCCATGTTCATAGCCCAGCATATCCTTTCCACAGTCCCCATTAAATTTACCGCAACGGGGAAAGATGCACCTTTGACATTTTCAAACAACAAACCGGGTCCACCTTTTTGCAGCATTCGGTTGGAAATCTCTGCAATTTCCATATCTGAATCAACTAAAGCCGAAATTCGCTTTAATTGTCCTCTTTCTTCCAGGATTTTAATAAATCCCCGTAAATCTCGCGCCATATCTCTAAGAGTTAAGAAGTGTAAAGTCTTCTTAATCTTAACTTGATCTTTGGATAGTTTTGGCGATCGCTCACTTCTGATCAAATCAATTTTGCTGATTCATAAAGTCGTTTAAACAAGGCTTTAACTTTAGTCCCATAATCTAAATCTGCTGACCATCTTCCTGATAGTTGATCAACCGAAGGAGCAACACCCCTAGTTACAAATCTAAACCGAGGATCTACTTCTTGTTGTACCAAAGGTTCTAAACTAGCGTAAGCTTTTAAATGTTGGATATGCGCTCTCACACCGATTCTGGCACTAGGAAAAGATGCAGCTTCAGATCCACCACCAATTGCTCCTAAACCAGCAAAGTTATTTTGTTGAGGTCTAATATCACTCCCAAAACGTAAAAATCCCGTTTCTAAACACATTTGAGAAAAGGCAATATCATGATTTACGCCTTCAATAGTTGCTTCTTCCCGATACAGTTTAGGAATATCAGGAAACTGCACCAGAGCATTTTCATTGTTATTCCTCAAAAAGAGTTGTAGCTGTACTTCTGTGGTATTACCATTAGAAATAATTTGGTTAATTTGTCCGGGACAAATGGTTAAAATGGAACGGAGTTGAAGAGTTCTAGTGGCACTATCCCAGGCAATAGAAATATTAAAATCTCGGAGTTCGATGGCTTTAATATAAACTATACGCCGATAAGTTACACGGTTAACATTAGGAGATTTTGATAAATCAATCCGCAACCGATCTACCAAATCAATGGGAATATAAGAATTACCATTAATTAATACACCTTGTTCTGGATAATTTTGCCCATTAATGTTAATATTAATGGGTGGATAATTTGGATCTACAGGAGTTCCCGGACTAGGATCAATTGCTCGACTCCAAGCTATTAATCCGTCAACAATTCCTAAAGCAAAATCACGACGACGAGTTTGTAATAAACTGCGATCATCTGGACTGCTGAGAAAGCCTACTTGCATGACTAAAGCCGGCAGAGTGGTTCGGCGACAGAATTGCAAACTACCTAAACCGCTGTCTGTATCCGGTCTAACTCCACGATTAGGTAATTGAGGCACACGGCGCAATAATCCCATTAGCAACATTTCTGCATTTTGCTTGCGTTGATCATTGTTACCAATGTAGTAAACACTAGCACCCCTAACACTTGGGCTACTAGCAGCATCAGCTTGAATTTCTGCGGCGACATCAGTGGAACGAGCGCGAGAATTAATCCAGGTAATAGTTTGGGCTGCACTTAAATCATCAGGAACAGCTAAAACTTCTACGGTACGCGCCCTGAGTTCTGTAACAATTAAATCTCGCAACAGAATCATTTCTTTGGCTTCAGTTGTACCACCTGCGATCGCACCAGGATCAATTCCGCTTGCTTCCCTACCACCATGAGCGGCCGAAATAAAAATACGTCCCATTTTGATTATTTTCCGTTGTTAAGCTCCAGCCTCTGCAATTTTAGCGATTATTCTGGGTTCGAGAACAAGAATTATAATAGTCATTGGTCATTGGTCATTAGTAAATACCTCTCCCCCAGTCCCCAGTCCCCAGTCCCATGCAAATCCCCCGTTTACATCCAGATACAATTGAAGAAGTTAAACACCGTGCTGATATTGTCGATGTTGTCTCAGAGTACGTAGTATTACGGAAGCAAGGAAAAGATTTTGTTGGGTTATGCCCTTTTCATGATGAAAAAAGCCCCAGTTTTTCAGTTAGTCCCAGCAAACAAATGTATTATTGCTTCGGTTGTCAAGCTGGAGGTAATGCCATTAAGTTTGTCATGGATTTGGGTAAACGCCAATTTATGGAAGTGGTTCTTGATTTAGCAAAACGTTATCAAGTACCTGTAAAAACCTTAGCGCCTGAACAAAGACAAGAATTACAACGTCAGTTATCTTTGCGTGAGCAATTATATGAAGTTTTAGCTTCCACAGCCCAATTTTATCAACACGCTTTGAGACAAAGTTTAGGACAACAAGCGATGCAATATTTACAACAGCATCGCCAATTGAAAGCCGAAACAATTCAACAATTTGGTTTAGGTTATGCTCCAGCAGGTTGGGAAACTTTGCATCGGTATTTAGTGGAAGATAAACATTATCCAGTACAGTTGGTAGAAAAAGCGGGTTTAATTAAACCCAGGAAAGAAGGGAGCGGTTATTATGATGTATTTCGCGATCGCTTAATGATTCCTATTCGTGATCTTCAAGGTAGAGTTATTGCTTTTGGTGGCAGAACTTTAACAGAAGAACAACCAAAATATTTAAATTCTCCAGAAACAGAATTATTTAGTAAAGGTAAAACCTTATTCGCATTAGATGAAGCTAAAGATGGTATTTCTAAATCTGATCAAGCCGTAGTTGTAGAGGGATATTTTGATGCGATCGCTCTCCATGCAGCAGGAATTAATAACGCCGTTGCTTCCCTGGGTACAGCATTAAGTATAGAACAAGTACGGCTATTATTGCGTTATTCAGATTCAAAACAATTAGTTCTCAATTTTGATGCAGATAAAGCCGGAATTAACGCCGCAGAAAGAGCAATTGGTGAAATTGCAACATTAGCATATAAAGGCGAAGTACAGTTAAAAATTCTCAATTTGCCTAATGGTAAAGATGCAGATGAATACTTACAAAATCATCCAGCAGAAGATTACCAGAAACTATTAGCAAATGCACCACTGTGGTTAAATTGGCAGATTGCAGAAATTATCAAAGATAAAGATTTAAAACAAGCTACAAACTTTCAACAAGTTACAAAAGAAATAGTTAAACTCTTGCAAAATATAGTTAATAGTGATACCCTAAATTATTATATTTCCTACTGTGCAGAAATCCTTAGTTTAGGGGATACTAGACTTATACCCCTAAGAGTTGAGAACCTATTAACTCAAATTGCACCTGCTAATGTGCAAGCTCCACCATCGCGCTTTCGCAAACAGGAGTCAAAAACGCCAAAGCTATCTCTAGTAACCACTGAACGCAGTTTATTAGAACGAGCAGAAGCTTTATTATTGCAAATTTATTTGCATTGTCCAGAACAACGTCAGGTAATAATTGATGAATTAGAAGAGCGAAATTTAGAATTTAGCCTTTCTCATCACCGCTTTTTGTGGCAACAGAGTGTAGAATTTGCCCTAGCAGAAGCTGATTTAATTTCTAATTTACAAAACAGGTATTTAGAATTAGGAGAAGATTTAACAATAGTTGCCCATTTATTTCATTTGAATGAGAAAAATAACAAAGAAATATTGCGTACTCCCCAAGTAGTTCAAGCAACCCTGGCTTGTATGGAAATAGTTTTAAGAGAAAACCGTTATCGTCATTTTATAGAACTGTGGGAGAAAATTGATCCACAATCAGAACCAGAAAAAGATAAATTATATTATGATAATGCTATGGCTGAAAAAAGACGGATACAAGAATTAGATAAACAACGGCAATTTTCGATAGCAGAATTATTTTAATCCTGTAAATATTGAAATCCTGAAATCTTCATTGAGACAAATAAACCTATGAAACTGCAAACTACTATCCAAGAAATCAAAACTGTTAAAGCCTACTATACTCCAGAAGAATATTTAGAACTGGAAGAAAAATCAGAGCATAAAAATGAATATAGAGATGGAGAAATTATACCCATGACTGGTGGAACAACAAACCATAATAAACTTGCTGGTAACTTTTATATTTGTTTGAATTTAGCGTTAGATGATTTAGACTATGAAGTTTATATTGGAGATGTAAAACTGTGGATACCACGTTATCAGGAATTTACCTATCCTGATGTCATGGTCATAGAAGGTGAACCTATTTATTATAGTACAAATACCACAATTGTCACCAATCCTTTATTAATTGCCGAAGTTTTATCTAAATCTACAAAAGACTATGACCGGGGTGATAAATTTCTTTATTATCGTTCAATTCCCGAATTTAAAGAATATATTTTGATTGATCAAACTCAATATTATGTAATGCAATATGCCAAAAATAATGAAAATCAATGGCTTTTGACAGAGTATGAAACAGAAGAGGCTATTTTAAAACTTTCATCAATTAATATCCAATTGTCTTTGAAGCAATTATATAAAAAAGTTAACTTTTTGGAAAAAATAGGGTAATATCTTGTATATCTCGTTCCCAGTCTGAGACTGGGAATGCTATTAAGAGGTTCTACCTCTGCTTTACTATTCACCTATAACCTTATTTTGGAAAAAATTGATTTAGATAACATTCCATGTACCCCCTTATGTGGACTATTGACAACTTGAGTAATATGGAAATTCACAGCTAAACTACATAAAACATAAGCATCTTCTGGTGATAAATTGGTGAAACGTTCTAAAAAATCAATCATATTTTTTAAAGCCAATTCCAAAGCATCATCTAAAGTTTCTGCAAAACCCATTGTGATGAAATCTGTAGGTGTTTCTGCGATTGGTGTTTTCAGTTGTAAATCTTTACGGAGGATGAGTTTAATTCTGCCATTCATAGATGTTTCCAGAGCAGTTACATTGACTTCACCATCACCTTGTGCAGAATGTCCATCACCCAGAGAAAATAATGCACCGGGAAGATATATTGGTAAAAATAACCTTGAACCAGCTTGTAATTGACGGTTGTCAATGTTTCCACCATAAGCACCGGGAGGTATGGAATTACGAGAGTTTTCTGGTGTAGCGACTCCTAAAATGCCAAAAAAAGGTGTGAGGGGAATTTTGATATTTGAACCTAGTGGGAATTCTGCAAAATTATTTTTTAAATCGAGGGGAATAAATCTTAATGCAGCTTCAGTAAACTGCTGTGGTAATGCTCCCCAACCTTCACGAATAGCGTTAAAACCAACAGGTAGACTGGGTGAAATTGCTTCTAATTGTACTTCTAAAACATCTCCTGGTTCTGCATTTTGGATGTAAATTGGACCAGTGAGTAAATGGGGTCCAGTAGCTATTTTCCTTTCTGGTGGTAAATTTTCACAGATATCAATAAATTCAGGAGTGAGAAACTCTGGTGGTGCTTTGTCATAAATGTAATAACCTGTATAAGTTTCTACGTCTATAGTGTCATGGGAATTTACAAACAGTGCTGGTTCTAATAAATGAGAAAAACCGCCTAAATGTACAGTTTCTTTGGTGGCTTTTAAAATGTGATGAGTCATTTGATTTTGGATTTTGGATTTTGGATTTTCATATTCATATCCCGCTAAATATACCTGAAAGCAGGTAATTTCAATTAGCAAATTTGTGTGGTAATGAATTGAATCACATCCGCTAATCCAGTTTTGGTTTTTAAGTTTGTGAAAATGAAGGGTTTATCACCACGCATTTTTTTTGAGTCTCTTTCCATCACATTTAAATCAGCACCGACATAGGGTGCAAGGTCAGTTTTATTAATGACTAATAAATCTGATTTAGTGATACCTGGACCACCTTTGCGGGGAATTTTATCACCAGCAGCAACGTCTATGACATAGATAGTTAAATCTACTAATTCGGGACTAAAAGTAGCCGCTAAATTATCACCACCACTTTCTAAAAAGACTAAATCTAAATCTGTAAATTTTTCTTCTAGTTGTTCAATTGCTGCTAAATTCATGGAAGCATCTTCACGAATAGCTGTATGGGGACAACCTCCTGTTTCTACTCCCAAAATGCGATCGCTTTCCAACGCTTGAGAACGTACTAAAAATTGAGCATCTTCTTGAGTGTAAATATCATTGGTAACAACCGCTAATTTATATTTTTCTCTCAGTGCTTTACACAAAGCATCTACTAAAGCCGTTTTTCCAGAACCTACAGGACCAGCTACCCCAATTCGATAAGCATTCATAAAATTAGTCATTAGTTATTGGTCATTAGTCATTCTCACCTATTCCCTTCTTTCTGTCACCTATTCCCTTCTTTCTGTCACCTGTCACCTGTCACCTGTCACCTGTCACCTGTCACCTGTCACCTATTCCCTTCTTTCTGTCACCTTTCTTCTAACTTCTAAACAACCTAGTATATTGGGTTTCGTGCTGCATACTAGCTAAAGATAAACCCCAACTACAACAAGCTAGATTATCATCTTCTAGGGTGATAATTTCAGACATGGACACATTTAATAATGTTTGTAATCCTAATAATAATTCTTGTCCAGCAGTTTGACCAAGAGGAATAAGTTTAACTCCCGCAGTAATTAAATTATTTGCCCAACTATGCAGATATGCTAATAATGCAGCATGAGTGTTAATTTGCCAATGAGCGCAAGCAATACCAAAAGCGATCGCATAATTGCAAGGATAACCCACAGCGGTAGCTAATGGTAAAGTTTCCGGTGCGAGTTTAGTTAATAATTGTAAGAGCGATCGCCCCATTTGCCAACTAGCAGCCCGTAATTCTTCTGTATCTCTCACCGCAGATAACCACAAATTCCATCGTTTTAAATCTTCTAAATTACCAATTCTCGCAGCTTCTAAAGCTCTGATCATCACAGCCCCATCTATGCGAATTGAGCCATAATTTAACTCAGCTTCTAACCAATTTTTTAGGCTATTAGTATTATTAATAGTCCCCTTATCTACCAACATTTCTAAACCTTCTGAATAGCTATAAGCTCCCACAGGTAAAGCTGGACTAGCCAATTGTAAAATAGATAAAAAATGGCTATGAGTGAGAGTGATTGTTTCCATAAGCTCCTAATTCTGGTTGAAAAGGTACAACTTCTTCCTTGATTTTTAAACCCAATTTTTCCAACATCGTGTGTAAAACTGAATCGGGAGATAAGCGTAAATAATTTGGCGTAATTTCCATAGGTACATGACGATTACCCAAATGATAAGCAGCCCTTAATAACAGTAAAGGTGTGTGTGCAATCACAGTTAAAACAGGTTCAGGTTTAGCAACAATTCTGATGAAATTGATTTGATTATCATCTGCAAGAATATCACCATTATGTAAAACTGTACCTCTTGGTAAACGCAAAAATATTTCCTTCCCATCTTCCAATTTAAACCGATGACGGCTACGGGTGCGTTCTTCTGCGGTAAGTGGTAGAGTGAAATTAACCACAGCATTAACATCAGGTGGTTTCAGTCGCGTTAACGTCAGCATCATTAAGGAAATCAATTATAGATATCTTTGTGAATTTTAAGCCCTGAAGGTGCAACAAAACAACAAAAATCTAAAAAAACGAAATCCCCAACTTCTCAAAGAAATCGGGGATATACATCCTATTCTGCACCTTTTATATTTAACCCTCATCCCTAGCATGAACTTGAGCCGGTGGACTAGTTGCTTCCACCGCTGTAAATGGTTGCAGAATTCTATAAGAATGAATTGCTCCTTTTGGTACAACCCAAGAACTGCCTTTTTCCAGTAAAATGGTTTGTCCCGCAATATCTAATTCGGCTTGGCCATTAATTACATAGCCAACAGTTTCATATTCCCTTTGAGTTGGTACTTTTTCCTCTCCAGGTTCTTCGTCTTCCCATAGTCGCATCGCCACAGTTTTACCGGATGCAAGATACTTTTGACCGAGTTGACCTTTTGGGGAATAGGCAGAATCTACTTTTTTAACACTGGTGTCATTCATAATAGTTTAGGCTACAAAAAGCATTAAATTTGAAGTATTTTGAACTGGACTTTAGAGGGTGTTTGAAAAGTCTAAATTCATACATTCCTTGGCGATTAGAAATCGCTTAATAGTATTTTTTCTCTAGTTAATTCTAAAATTAAACTTCTTAAACTTACCTGGTGATTTTAGAAAGACAGTAAGTATTCAGCTATAGCAATCGTACCCAGATCCCCGACTTCAGCAGATCAATTTATCATTTATGGACACAATAAACAAAAGAAGTCGGGGATCTTATCGCCTCAGATGAATTCTTACGAAAGACATCTCCAATTGACTGTTATACTGCTGGCATTTCACTTGTTGATGAAGTAGTAAATAATTCCTCATAATCATGTGAAAAATAAGCGCGAAATTTCTTGAACTTCTCTGGAGTCACAGCATTTTGCAAAACAGCAAAAACAGCCCGCACGTGCATTGCAGTTGTAGTTGGTTCTATGTTTTCTTTTTGACTAGTACGCTCAATAAACTCTTGTAGATGAAAAGATTCACTAGTGTCTGTGTCTATTTTATGTAAACATTCACTTAGTTCTGATGGAATTTCTCCAGCTATTTCTTGTGCTTCATCCCCAGGAATAAGTTCTTTCAGAGTTTCTAATGTTGCACGAGTAGCAATTTCTGCTTCTTCACGGGAATTTGATTGAGCTAGGCTTTGTACATGGGTAATGAACTCTGTATATTCCACCTTATTGCCTCCTATTACTTAGCTTAAATTCAATTAGTTTATGTATCATTAAAAAGAAAATAATTAATCATTAATTGCCATTTATTTAACCTCAAATAACTCAAAGAGAATAACTAAAATTGATGTTCATGACATTTCTTAATTTAATTGAATACTTACATTACAAACTTCATGCTCAAGGAATATATTATTTATAACTAAAGTAATAAATTTAATAATTTAAATAAATAATAAATTTTTAGTTATTTGTAGTTATTTAGTTAGATATTATCTAGTATTTATATAATATATAACTGTAAATAGATAAACACAGAGTAAATACTATGCTTGTTACTCTGTGCATTTAATTTTGGTGATTGGGGCAAATGCACCCTGACATCGTAACGCCCTTTGCTTCTTATCAGTTAATCTTAATTTTCTTATATTAGTATTCATCTGTCCTACGACTGGTTTAAATTTGTGATTTTTTGATTAGGATTATGCCTTTTTATAGTGGTTGTATTAATGGGTTATTTTGTAATTTTATTGTCGTAAGAATTTAGATGAGGCGATAAGATCCCCGACTTCTTTTGTTTATTGTGTCCATAAATGATAAATTGATCTGGTGAAGTCGGGGATCTGGATATGAACGATTGCTCTAGCTGAATACTTACTTATTGTCTAATTTCCTTCTTCATCCTGATGCCAATTCTTTGTGATAGTTTGCGTAGCGTAGCCATAGCTGCAAATTAACAGCAATTGAATGTTCATCTAAATTTTTCTATTTTTACGTATTAATACTGTTACTTAGGCGTGCATGGAATTACTGTTTAATACATAATTTCATGTTTAACATGATACAAATTTTGCATTTTATTTATATTAATTATACTTATACTGAGGCTATTGAATCTATTTACAATAAAATAACCTGTTCCTCTTTCATAGAATTGGCAGATCCACTAAAATCAAGATACCTCATTTATTGGTATCTCAAATATGCCTAAACCTGAAATATATATCACTTTTAGACTGACTCAGCCAGAGAAAGATTTACTCCGGGAGTATTGTGAACAAACACGCAGAAACCAAACAGATGTGTTACGAGAATTGATACGGGGGTTAAAACGTCGAATCAAAAGAACAAATGAAGAGATTTAAAAGCTGCTTAATATTCCTATATAATGATTGGTAAATCTTTCTGCTTTCACAGATGGGATTGGTAACTATGCGAGTAGGTTTTAACTCTCATTTGAGCGATCAATTTTTTAGCCTTTCTCCCCCACAGGATGACCAGGGCTAAATAATCCGATTAGTAAACAGGAGACACTATCAAACAATGATAGTTACAAGCAAAACGTAACATAATAAATTTCCTAGCCCAATTGAGCTTTCGTAAATTCTAAATCCTACTATATCAAATAAAGTTATGTCAGTGCAAAAACCAAATGCTGAAGAGACCATTGATGTAATTGTCAATGTTAACAACCACGAAACATATCAGGTACAAACAAACTCTTCACCCGTAGTTAGTCTCGCTACAAGAAAAGGCACAATTTCCCAATTTCTTGCTCCCTTAACCCAGGATACTTTTAAACAGGTCGTTCAAGAAGTTGAGCATAAATTGACAATTGTTAATGAAACCTTATCCATGTTGGATTATCAAGGTTTTGAAACAATTCTTCAGGAAATGCTGCATTCGATTACCTTGAAAACAGGGGAATTACTAGGAGCAGATCGGACAACCATATTTTTATTAGATGAGAAAAAACAAGAACTTTGGTCTATTTTAGCTGAGGGAGAAAGTAAGCGACCATTGGAGATTAGGATTCCATCTGATAAAGGTATTGCTGGGGAAGTTGCAACTTTGAAAAAAGTAGTCAATATCGCCTATGATTTTTATAATGATGCGCGGTCAAAATTTGCTCAAGAACAAGATAAAAGGAATGGCTACCGTACCTACACAATGTTAGCTTTACCGCTGTTAAATGAAGATGGAAAATTAGTAGCGGTAGTCCAATTATTAAACAAATTAAAATACCTACATAACCCTGATGATCCGTTGTCAGAACGTATTGATAACAGGGGTTTTAGTAGTGCTGATGAAAAATTATTCCAGGATTTTGCTCCTTCAATTCGCCTGATTTTAGAATCGTCTCGCTCGTTTTATTTAGCGACACAAAAACAAAGAGCGGCAGCTGCTTTGATGAAGGCAATTAAGTCTTTAAGCCAAAGCAGTTTGGATTTAGAAGATACCCTAAAACGGGTAATGGATGAAGCCAAAGAATTAATGAATGCAGATCGCAGCACACTGTGGTTAATAGATCGAGATCGCCAGGAATTATGGACAAAAATTACTCAAGATAATGGCACAACTAAAGAATTAAGAGTTCCCGTAGGTAAAGGTTTTGCTGGGATAGTTGCTGTATCTGGAAAAATATTAAATATTCCCTTCGATTTATATAAACATCCAGACTCAGAAACTGCCCAAAAAATGGATCAAGAAAATGGCTATCGCACCTGTAGCCTCTTGTGTATGCCAGTATTTAATAGTGATCAAGAATTGATTGGTGTCACGCAATTAGTTAATAAAAAGAAAGTAGGAGAATTTCCACCTTATAATCCCGTTCTTTGGCCTGAATCTCCTGAGTGTTTTAAAGCTAGTTTTGACAGAAATGATGAAGAGTTTATGGAATCTTTTAACATTCAAGCCGGGGTAGCATTACAAAATGCTCAGTTGTTTGCAAAAGTTAAACAACAAGAACAAATGCAACGGGATATTTTACGGAGTCTTTCTAATGGTGTAATTTCTTCCAATAAAGCTGGATATATTATCACGGCTAATGAAAGTGCTAAACGCTTGCTAGGTTATTCTACAGAAGCACGGTTAGAAGGGCAACTAGTGAATAATGTTGTCAATATTAAAGAGGGAGATTTTAGTAAATGGTTTGCAGATGCTTTACACCCAAATGAGCCGAAAAATAAACAGCAATATTATCCAGATCGAACACTTTTAACCACAAGCCAAGAACAACACAGTGTGAATTTATCACTCAATTCTATTGCTGATGCTGGGGATGAAAATAAGGTGTGTGGTGCATTGGTAGTGATGGACGATATCAGTGACGAAAAGCGGCTGAAAAGCACCATGTATCGTTACATGACTCAGGAATTAGCAGAAGAACTGCTCAAATTAGATGATGCTAAATTGGGGGGCGATCGCAAAGAAGTTACTATTTTATTCTCAGATATTCGTGGTTATACCACACTCACAGAAAACATGGAAGCTGAAGCCGTGGTGGGTATGCTCAATGAATATTTTGAATCAATGGTAGAAGCTGTATTTAAACATAAAGGCACTCTCGATAAATATATTGGTGATGCCATTATGGCTGTCTTTGGCTCTCCTTTACCCTTAGCAGAACACGCAAGAATGGCAGTAGAAACTTCTCTAGAAATGCGCCATCGGTTAGAAGAATTAAATAAAAGTCGTGAAGCTGATCAAAAGTCAAGAATCAAAATTGGTATTGGCATTAATTCCGATATCGTCATTAGTGGCAATATCGGCTCTAGTAAGCGGATGGAATTTACTGCTATTGGTGATGGTGTTAACCTTGGTTCTCGACTAGAAAGTGTCAGTAAACAGTATGGTTGCGATATCATTATCAGCGACAATACATATAAATTCTGTCAAAATGATATTTGGGCTAGGGAACTAGATTTCATTCGTGTGAAAGGCAGAAATGAACCTGTATCCATCTATGAATTGCTCAGTATGCGTTCTGATCCCATTAGTTCTACTAAACACGAATTAATTGAGCATTATCATAAAGGACGTGAGTATTATCTTCAACGGCAATTTGCTCTTGCTCAAACTGAGTTTGTCAAAGCCTTAACTGCCGATAATAATGACAAAGCCTCAATGTTATATCTAGGTCGTTGTCAACATTGGTTACAATCACCCCCAACAGATGCTACTTGGGATGATGGTGTTTGGACATTTAATGAAAAATAAGCTTTGGTAATTGGGGAAAATATTCCATCTGTTCCCCGACTTATCGAAAAAGTTGGGGATCTTAATTTTTCTTACCTTGAGAGTTTCAGATCCCCGACTTCTCTAAGAAGTCGGGGATCTTGTTGTTAAGAAATTATCTAGGATTCCTATATTACTAATTACCCTATCTGAGTAACTCCTCTACTTGATGCTGACTCCACAATTTTTTGTATAATCCTGGCTGTTCAACAAGTTCTGTATGTTTTCCTATTTGGACAATTTTACCCCTGTCCATGACCATAATTCTCTCCGCAGTAGCAGCAGCAGAAAGTTGATGGGTGATGAAAATCACGGTTTTCTGTTGAGTACCACTAGAGAGATTTTTGAGAATTTGGGTAGCTGTTTGATTATCGACGCTGGAAAGGGCATCATCTAAAATTAAAATTGGGGCATCAATTAACATCGCTCTAGCTAAAGCTGTACGTTGTCGCTGACCACCGGAAAGCGTAATTCCCCTTTCACCCACAATAGTTTCATATTGCTGGGGAAAATTATTAATTTCAGCTTCAATTTGAGCCAGATGGGCAACTTTTTCCACGCTTTCTTGTTCGCGGATAGGATCACCGTAACGGATATTATTTTGAATCGTGGTACTAAATAAAAAGCTATCTTGAGGTACGTAAGCGATCGCTCCTCGTAAATCATTTAAAGCTATTTTGGTAATATCCAACCCATCTAAAAATAATTGTCCCTCTTCAATCTCTAACAACCGAGGTAAAGCATTAGCTAAAGTTGATTTTCCTGAACCAATAGCGCCAACAATAGCGACAAGTTCTCCAGGAAAAATAGTAAAGTTAATATCATCTAAAGCGGGGATATTAGCATTAGGATAAGTGTAACTAAAATTTTTAGCTATTACTTCCCCTTTAATCGCATTTGTTGGTAGAGAAATAGCATCCGGTGGATCTTGGATTTTTGGAGTTACACTCAAAATTGATTCTAGTCGATCAATACTAACTTCACCTCTTTGGTAAGTAGTAATTGTAAATCCTAGTAAAGCCGTGGGGAAAACTAAACGCTCTACATAAATCAACAAAGCTAGAAAATCGCCTACAGCCAAAGAACCAGAAGATATCCGCATTGTTCCCAACCAAATAATAATCAGGGAACTGATATTAGCCAAACCACCAATGAGAGGAAATAGAGTATTTCTGGTGCGTGCTAATGTGAGATTAGCTGTTAATAAATCCTGATTTTTCTTTTGGAAAGCTCGACGCTCATTATCTTCTTGAGCGTAAATTTTAATCAAAGAAATACCGCTAATATCTTCCTGAATGAGTTCGCTAATATCTGAAAGTTGTTCTTGTAAAGCAGCTTGTTGTGTCCGTAAGCGATTACTAAACAAATGCACCAACAAAAACATAAACGGATAAACTGCTAGAGAAGCTAAAGTTAGATCCACACTAATGGATAGCATCACTGGCAGCGTCAGAGTATAAGCAAAAAAAGTATTTGCCAAACTCAAGACAGCAAAACCCAATAACCGCCGGATATTTTCCACATCACTAGTAGCCCGACTAATTAAATCACCAGGAGTATTATTAGCAAAATAAGCCGGTTCGAGTTTTAGTAAATGCTGAAAAATCCGCTGTTTCAGTTCAAATTCTACTTGGCGACCCACACCAAAAATCCAGATGCGGGAAGCCATACGCATCATCCACATTGCGGAACTGAGCGCAATAATTATAAGTACATAACGTAGTACCTGATCCAAGCTAAAAGTTGTTGAAAGTGTATCTACCCCAGAGCGAATCAGCAAAGGGATATAAACGCCCAACCCATTGACAGACAATAAGGCAATAATGCCTAAAGCAGTCTCCCGCCAATGGGGACGTAGGTAACTACCGAGTTTAGCAAGCCGTCGAGATTGTGCCATTCAAGCAATTTTACAACTTTATCATCCTAACTAGCAAAAGGCATTGGGCAAAAGGCATTGGGCAAAAGGCAAAAGTTGATTATTTTTCTCCTGACTCCTCGATTTCCTGAACTCCTTCTTCTGCCTCCTGATCAAGAGCGTCCACGCAAGAAAACGTAAATCTGGTTAAGATAACTTTCCCAAACTTGGGTTGTGAGTTGCAGGGTTTCCGCATTGGGTACAAAATCTTCCACACGCAACCCACGGGTAGTAATGGCTTGAGGATTTTGGAGAAGATAGGATGGGATTTTTATATCTCCCACAGGTAGGATGCCATTTACTCTCACATCTGAGATGTTATTTGAGGTAGTCATAGCTGGACCAAAAGCTATCAAAGCCGGAGGAGGCATCATAGCTGCAACAGGTGATCTCACTAAAAAATAAGCAATAGCTGGTGTACTAGCCAACAACAAAATTGTCAACGCCCAACCTAACAAATAGCCTCCTGGTTTATCTATTGCACCCCCTTTGATTTTTTGGGCGGCGAGAATCAACATTAAAGCGGATGCTCCCAAAGGCTTGAGAGGAAAAGATATAAACCGCCACAGGGAAGCTACCGCTGGTTCACTAGGATTTAAAAATGCCAAAGCTAAAACAACTAGTACAAGCACCAACACAAATCTTCCTACAAAGCTTACTGCTGGGTAGAATCGTTGGAACAAAGAATAGGCAACAACGCCAATTAACAGCCACAGTAAGACCCGGCTTAGTAATTGAAACATAGATTCACTCTCTAATTTTCTCGTGCGGCTGGTCTAAAGGATAGGGGAAATGGGTTTATTTTATCGTCAAACTGGAGTTTCTTAGTGACTTAAAAATAACTCAAACCTCACGCACACAGACTACCGTCGTAGTGATTTTAGTGCAATTTTTTGACTCTGAGTGTATTATTTGGAATTTTTCCAAAGACTAACCTAGCACCAGTGGACTAAATTAATTGAGTAGTCGTTGTTAATTCGTGGAAAGGAAAAAATATGTCGCCGCAAAAGCCTACCATTTTGGTAACAGGGGGAGCAGGTTATATTGGTTCTCATGCAGTGCTGGCTCTAGTCCAAGCTGGTTATCAGGTGAAAATCCTTGATAATCTTGTCTATGGGCATCGTGATTTAGTAGAACAGGTCTTACAGGTAGAACTGATTCAAGGTGATATAGAAGATCGTCATCTGTTGGATCATCTCTTTCAAACCCATAACATCGCCGCAGTTATGCACTTTTCTGCCTATGCTTATGTGGGTGAATCAGTAAATAACCCAGCTAAATATTATCGCAATAACGTTGTGGCAACTCTGACACTTTTGGAAGCAATGCTATCCGCATCCATTAGGAATTTTGTCTTTTCTTCCACCTGTGCTACCTACGGAGTACCACAATTTATCCCCATCACTGAAGACCATCCCCAAAATCCTATTAACCCCTATGGCGCTACTAAGCTGATGGTAGAAAGGATTCTCTCTGATTTTGATGTGGCTTATGGTTTAAAATCGGTGCGTTTCCGCTATTTTAATGCTGCTGGTGCTGATCCTAGTGGCTTATTAGGAGAGGATCACGATCCAGAAACTCATTTAATTCCTTTGGTATTACAAACAGCTTTAGGCAACAGGAAATCCATTTCTATTTTCGGTACTGATTATCCCACCCCTGATGGTACTTGTATTCGTGATTATATTCACGTGAGTGATTTAGCTACTGCCCATATTTTAGGGTTGGAATATCTACTCCAAGGTGGTGAAAGTGAAGTTTTCAATTTAGGCAATGGTAACGGTTTTTCTGTTAAAGAAGTTATTGCTGCTGCGGAGGAAGTTACAGGGATAAATATACCTGTGCAAGAGTGCGATCGCCGTCCCGGTGATCCTCCTTCTCTTATTGGTAGCAGTGAAAAAGCCAGAAAAATATTAAATTGGCAACCTCAATATCCTGGTATTCAAGATATTGTCACTCACGCTTGGAACTGGCATCAAAAAAGGCATAAGTAGGGACTGGGGACTGGGGACTGGGGACTGGGGACTGGGGGAAGAACTATTTTGGATTTTCCCTATTACCTTATTTACAAATTACGAATTACCCCTCATAGTTTGCACTAAAAAAACTACAATACCTATAGATAACAGTAAAATTGCCACGATAATTATAGGCTGTGCAGAACTTACTGCCGCAGCTTGTTGTTGATTTATATCAGTTACATTTTCTCCTGCTTGTGTTGCTGCTACTGCTTTACCTGCGGCCACGGTGACTTGAAACTTTAACTCAAAAGGTCGAAAACTCTCATCTGTCGCTGGTTTACCTCTCAGTTGCAGTTCATAAACTCCTGGTTTGGGAAAAGTAATTTCTGCCCCCGGTATGCCTTGATACCTCTCAGCATTAACTGGTTTTAAGGGAGGTTCAAGCAGTGCGGGTTCTCCTGGTGTATGAGGTTCGGCATAAATAGCCAATTGACAATTACACTCTTTTAAGGGTAAAACTTTTCCACCCTTACGAGTCAAAGCAAACCAAGTTTCCGCAGATTCACCAGCACGGGGATTATCATTGGGTTCAATGTGAATAGTACCACCAATATCACCTGATATTTTTACCGTATGGGCAGAAGCAACAGGAATAGATGTAAATGATAGAAATAATAAAAGTGGTAATAATCTGTAATTCATAATTAAATAGGGAACAGGGAACAGGTAACAGGGAA
>NZ_JAYGHA010000022.1:20612-63577 GCF_034931405.1 Anabaena sp. UHCC 0451
ATCTCCCCAGTCCCCAGTCCCCAGTCCCCAATCACCTATCACATTTTTTTGGGGAAACATAGAATTTTTCTAATTTTAAAATTGACCAAAAGAAGGGCGATCGCAATAATAAAACACCAAGGGTAATTATTACTAATAACAAAGTTGCTAATCTATTACCCCAAGTCAATCTTAAAGCACCCAAGTAATGAGAACCAATCAATACTACATGAATGGTAGTCAACAGCAAAGCGGGAACGCTCAAAAGATGAATTTTTCGCCAAAGCTGACCTAAAGACTTTTGCAGAAAATCGAAACTTGTACAAGCCGCAGGACTCATCAACACCAAAGCCACCGCACCTGCACCCATTCCCCATTGAAATTCTAGGGGTAAGAACCAAAAAGCGGCAAAATTCCATTCTAGAGAGTGTTCTATATTATGAATGGTATGTACCACGGACAGGACAAAAGCCCCTACTCCGAAAGCGCGACGGTAGCGCATGGGTGATGACCACAAACCACTGATAGGACGAGCAATTAAGGAAAAAATTAAGCAGATCAGGGCAGCGTGTCCACTGTAGTCTACCATTGTGTCACCAGTTCGCAATAGAGTAATTGCGCCAATGATTAGTGTTACCCAACCACCCAAGCGAAATAACTGACTGCGGCGATCTTTACTCATTAAGGAAGTAGAAACACCGACTCCCAACATCGTCGGTAGAGTTCCCAAACCAAAAGCTAACATGGTAATTGCACCATGCCACAAATTACCTGTAGCTGCGGCTTTAATTTGAGCAGCGTATAAAAAACCGCACGGCATTAAACCCCAGGTCATGCCCAAAAGTGCTGGTGTCCACCATTTTGTATGTAAGGATAGTTTTACCATGCCCGCACTTAGTCGGTTATGTAAACTACCTTTTAAGAGAGGATGTAATAAGGGAATATGCGGTAATAAGTCTGGTTTAACTTGTCCTAAACCAAACCAAATTAACATGATACCAGTAATTATAGCTATCCAGCGGCGTAAATCACTACCAACTCCCGCTAATTGTCCACCTTCAACTAATACCGAACCGAGAGCGCCAATACCTGCACCTACTAGAGCATAGCTCAACATTCGCCCTAAGTTTAGCAGAGTATGAAATTTTAATTGCTGTTGCCAACCCTGAGTTTCTTCTTGATGGGAAAGGGAAAACGCGACAGCTAGGGGTCCACACATCCCAAAGCAATGTCCAAAACTTCCCAGGAAGCCCAGGATGGTGATCAGCAATAAATCTAACATAAATAAAGTTCTGAGTCCTGAGTAATGAGTTCTGAGGCAGAAGTCAGAACTTTCCTAGATGGCAAATTTACGTTAAATTGGTGATTCTGTCAAAAGACAAGCTGTAAAACAAGCCTCTTTACTCCGTTTCCTCTGTGGTTAGATAAATCATATTTAAACCGCAGAGGCGCAGAGAGCGCAGAGTTAAAGAAAAGATTTTTCGAGTCACCTTGAAAAGACTAACTAGATATCTGGTGAAAAAGAATGTAGAGATGTTCCATGGAACGTCTCTACAAAGGTTCTGGAAAACGCATATTTAAATTCGGTCGATGTCTACTGTAAGACGTGGTATTTGCGTTATGTTGAAGTCGGAAAGACAGGGTTATTGAAGATGAAAAAATGGCTTTGGCTATTATTGATCATGCTGAGTGCAATAGTGGTAGGGGATACGGAACATTTACCTTTATTAAATGCTTTTAGCAACACTAATCAAAATTTACCCGCAGTGCTGACATTACCCATACCGTTTAAAGGTTTGTTAACTCCTGACACTTTAAGAAGTGATCATGCTCCTTTTTGGTATCAAGGAGTGGGTGCTGTTTTGGTGACAGATACGGCTAATTTGCGTAGTCCTAATTATCATCAACCCAGTGATTTACCAAAAAATATCGAGCGTGATTTTTTTATAGGTACAGCGCAAATTATTGTCAATGCTACTAATCATTTGTTAGATAAACCTGGAATTTTCACAACTCCACCAGCAACCTAATTAACCTTGAGTTTAGGAAAAGTTAAAGTCCAGTTTTGGGGATTATTAAGTTGGAAATATAAACCTTGGAAAATCATTTTTACAGCTATGCGACTTCTAATATAGTGCTTAATCAACAGCTTTCCTGGTTCTGCAAACACATCGTCATAATTTTCTCTATATCCAAATGGACGAGAACAGTATTGGCGATCGCCTGGAATTGATAACACAAAAAATCTACTTTTTTTATATTCATCAGGAACTTGAAAAATTCCATAAACATGATGTTCACCCAGCCAAGGTTTAACCAAAACCTGAGTTGCTTGTACTTGAAAGTTCTGTTGTTTTAATTTTAATAAATTAATTAGACTGCAATTAGAATCATTTACAGGCCACCAAATAATAGTAATGAACAAAGAAAACAGCAGAATTAAACCATAGATGAGACGACGACGCATAAATCACCACAATCATTCCTAAACAACAAAATTATAGTCATCTTCAGAATTTTTTGATCTTGATCTTGCTTTATTCAATTTAGATCCTTCTTCACCCGGTTGTTATCACTATTAACATGAGTGTTATCCTGATTTCTGAATTCTGCTGTATGTTTACCTAATTATCGTAGTCAAAGACACCAAAACCAGTTACAATCCCTTAAGTTGAGGTGCAGTAAAAAGATGTTAAAAAAGAAAAGCTGGAAAAATATCAAGATAGTTGCAGGTGTCTTTAGTGCTATCACACTCACACAGTTGGTAGTAGCAAACACTTCCGCACAAGCCGCAGATAAACTTGTTGTACGCTATGGACCATTAGAAGAATCTGCTTCTCTTGCAGATTTAAAAAAAGCTGCGGAAACAGGAGAATTACCTGCTAGTTTAGGGACATATACCAAAAGATTAACTGAACAACAACGCAATTTTCTAGTGCGGGGATTAAAACTTAGAGTACCAGTGAATGTTGTCACTCTTGATCGTTTACTCAAAACTCAACTTGGGAACACAATTCTCAATGATATCTCCACTACTTTGAATCGCAAAGATCAAGCGGGAGTGCAAGCAATTAGAGCCGGTTTAATTTTAGGTGCAAACTCACCCCAAGGTTTGTCTATACTCAGTTTTATTAATGCCTATCCCAGCCAAAACCTAGAAATTAATGTACCACAAGCTTTGACAGTAGCACGAAGTTTGAATATGGCTTTTTGGCGGACTCAGCAATTTATGTTGGCTATGACTCCCCGAATTGATCCTAGCAAAATACAAGCTGCTAGTTCTTTTGATCCTACACAACCAGGAAGCGCCCAAGTACAAATATTAAATTTAAATTTAAATGACGAAAAGCGTCAACGCAAAATTCCTGTTGATGTTTATTGGTCAAATTCTGCCAACACTGAAAAGCCTGTAATTGTCTTGTCTCATGGTTTTGGCTTAGTTCGTACAGACTTACGCTATTTAGCTGAACATCTGGCTTCTCATGGTTATGTAGTCGCAGCTTTGGAACATCCTGGTAGTAATATCGCAGCTAACAAAGGCGCAAATTCTTTAAAACCCCAGGAATTTGTAGCACGTCCCCAAGATGTTAGTTTTGTTATTGATGAATTGGAAAAAATCAACCAAACTACTGATAACCCATTACAAGGTAAATTAGCAACAAATAAGGTGATGGTTGCTGGTTTTTCTTTTGGTGGTATGACAGCTTTAGCATTAGCTGGTGGTGAGTATCAAATAGCTAGTCTGAGACAAAGCTGTGAGCAAAATGCAGCTAAATTGAACTTTGTCCAAGGTTTTATGTGTGTAGCGAAAGAATTACCAGAAAATAGCTACCAGCTACGGGATGAAAGAGTTAAACAGATAGTAGCTTTGAAGCCTCCTACCTCTTTATTGTTTGGGGAAACTGGTTTAACAAAAGTGCAAGTACCAACTCTCATGTTGACAGGTTCTGCCGATCACATCACCCCAACTTTAAGTGAACATATAACCAGTTTTGCTAAAATTCCCTCTCCTAAATGGTTAGCTGCTGCGGTTGGTGCTACCCATCTGAGTGTGGTAGATCCTAGCCTAACTAATAATCAGGAAGGAAAAACAAACTCATCTATTTCTAGTCGGGAAGTGGTGGGTGAAAAAGCTGCGGATGTTCGCAAATATGTCAAGGCTGTAACTTTAGCAATGGCAGCGCAGTTAACTCCAGAAGCTGATAAATATAGGGTGTTTCTGACTCCAGATTATGCTCAAGTTGCTTCAACTTCACTCTTCCCATTTCGTTTATTAACTGAAATTCCCCCTGCGGCGATGGGTTTAATGCCAGGAATGATGGAAAAAAAATAAAAAGAAAATAAAAAGGCTTGGAAGGGAACCCAAGCCCAGACTTCACTCAGGGTAAAATATATCCCAACTTTATAAAGTTTCAGTAATTTAAACATCCTCCTTAAGGCGTAAATTAAGAAACTTCTGTTCCCAAGGCTATCCTCAGTCCCCAAAATACTATTAAAATTGCAATAGCTAACCAATCACCTGTTTTTAATTTTAACTCTTGCCATTTGACTCGATGTTCATTAGGACTGGTAAAACCTCTTACCATCATGGCATTTGCCATTTGTTCGGCTCTTAAAAGCAAATTTTCCAATAGTCTCTCAATCACAATTAACCAAACTTTAGCACCTCCTTTTAATCCTAATTTTTTCCAATTAATTGCTCTAGTCATGACAGAACGGACTAGGTTTTGAACTTCTTCTAAAACTAGGGGAATAAACCGCAAGGATAAGGTTAAAGTTAGGGTGATTTCTGTAACTGGGATTTTGAATCTTCTGAGTGGTTGCATTAAGCTTTCCATCCCAGAGGTGATTTCTTCTGGTGCGGTGGTCAGCAAATATAAATTAGTGCTGTAAATTAAAGTAAACACTATTGTACTCAGCCTAATTGCTAAATCTAAGGACCGACGATTTACTTTTATGGGTCCTTTGTGAAACAGCACATATCTATATTCTTTTTTGCTATCTGCTAATTCTAGACTCGCTTTGGCATCTTTAGCGGTTGGCGGTTGGGTTAAGACTTGTTCGTTTTTTGGTAGGCGTGGTTGATAATTTATACTGAATCCATCGGGACTGATAGCACCGATCGCAAATACCATAAATGATAGCACTAACAGCCAGCCCATTTGTTGCCGCCATACTCTCAGGGGAATTTTGGCAAATACGGTAAAAATAATTAACAGTAATACCAATAATACGCGCCAATAGTTGTTAGCGACAATATAGCTGGTCAGAAAGCTTAATAACCAAATTAACTTGACTCGTGGGTCTAATTTATGTAGCCAAGTTTGCGGTTCTTCTAAGTATAATCCCAGTGGGAGCGATCGCAGTAAATCCATTTTTTAGTAATTGTTCATTGGCCATTGGTCATTAGTGATGAGCAAATGACCAATAATTACTTTATGATACAAGCCCCCGGATTTATCTGTGGGGTCAATCCAAAATCCAAAATCTAAAATCCAAAATTGCCTGACCAGTGAATATTATTTTACGCGAGTTGCTCGATTGAGATTACCAATTTCCGCATCCCGGACTTTTTTACTTCGCCAAAATAAACGAATGGGTGTACCTTCAAACCCTAATTGTTTGCGGAACTGTCTTTCAATATAACGGCGATAATTGTCATTAAACCGTTGAGCATCGTTGACAAATAGAGCAAAGGTTGGTGGTTGGCTACTTACTTGCGTACCATAATATATCTTACCTTGACGACCGCCCCGTGAAGTTGGTGGAGAATGCCAGCTAATTGCATCTGTAAGGACTTCATTTACTACGGAGGTGGTAACACGACGTTTGTGTGCTTCCGCTGCTTTATTCACCAATTCTAAAATCTTTTCTACCCGTTGTCCTGTGGCAGCACTGACAAAAATTATATCTGCCCATTCGGTAAAATGTAACCTGCCTTCTAGGGTTTTTTCGTAGTCGTAGATGGTGTAAGAGTCTTTTTCGACTGCATCCCACTTATTAACCACGATAATGCAAGCGCGACCTTCTTCAATAATGCGCCCTGCTAATTTTTGATCCTGTTCAGTAGCTCCATCTTCAGCATCCAACACTAATAAAACCACATCGGCGCGGCGAATAGCTTTAAAAGCGCGGTTAATACTAAAGAATTCTGTACCGTATTCTATATGTTTCTTTTTGCGAATACCTGCGGTGTCAATTAAGCGGTAGGTTTGCCCATTTCGTTCAATCTCCGTATCAATTGTATCACGAGTTGTTCCAGAAATAGGACTGACGATCGCTCTTTCTTCGCCAACAAAAGTATTCAATAGACTTGATTTACCGACATTTGGACGACCGATAATGGCGACTTTAATCACATTATCTTCTGGTAGATCCTTCACGTCGGGGACGTGCTTAATTAACTCATCCAAAATTTCCCCAGTACCGCTACCATGAATGGCGGAAATAGGGTAAGGTTCACCTAATCCTAATTCCCAAAATTCACTAGCTTGAATTGAACCTTGGTCTGGTGATTCACATTTGTTTACAGCCAGGAAAATTGGTACAGGTTGTTGACGTAACCAATCAGCAATTTCTTGATCTGCTGGCATTGGTCCTGTTTGCCCATCCACTACAAATATCGCTGCACAGGCTTCTGAAAGCGCCATTAATGCCTGTTGGCGAATCAAAGGGAGAAATTCGGTATCATCGTTAAATACTAAGCCGCCGGTATCCACTACCACAAATTCGCGATCGCTCCAAAATGCTGGTCGATAAGTGCGATCACGCGTTACACCTGGTTCATCGTGTACTATGGCCGTTTGATCTCCGGCTAACCGATTAACTAGGGTGGATTTGCCCACGTTGGGGCGACCGATAATTGCTACAATTGGCAGTGCCATAAACTAGAGTTCTTTGTGCTGAGTGTGTAGATGTGCTGAGTTTTCTATCTACGTTCTTCACCCAGCACTGTTTTAGAGAACTATTAATCATATCATATTTTTTGATTATAGCAACTTTGGGACTGGGGATTGGGGACTGGGGACTGGGAAAAATTAATCAACTTTTGCCACTGACAACTGACTACTGGGAATATTCTTTTTTAAAATCGTCGTAACTTAGATATCACAATTTTAACTCTTGACAATAATTTTATTACATAATTATACTGAATTTACATTGTCATGATTAAAGATAATGAGCAAACGTCAATGGCTAGAAATTAGCGAGTATGTGTGCCTGGGTTTAATAGTATTGGGAACGATAGCAGCAGCAGTGACTCAGCAGGTGGTTTATGCAGTTGTTCCCTTGGCTACAAGCATAGCGTTGAATTTAGCCAATCGTCCCCGCTTTAATTATTCTCAGTCGCAACAAAAAATTGAACAATTGCAGGGAAATTTTCAAAATATCACAGATAAATTCTATCAAGTACAGGAAACTATGGATACATCTAATCAGCGGTTACAACAAATCGAGGCTTGGAGAGAACAGTTAAGCCAATTTATTGATCAGAAAATTGCAATTTCTACTAAGCAGAATTTGGAAAAAATAGAGATTTGGAAACAACAGGTAAGTAAAATTATTGATCAAAAAATTGATATATCAATTCAAAATTTGAGTACAAAAATTAACCATTTTAATCAACAATTTGAAGATATTAATAACCGTTTGACTGAATTGGATAATTCTTTGAATAATTTGAATAAAACTATTCATAACCAAGGAGAAGAATTGATTGATATTCAAGAATTAAAATCTGAATTTTTACAATTTAATCAACAGATATCAGTCGTTAATTCTCGATTTGAGCAAATTGAGAAATCAATTAAAGATGGAAGTGAAAGCATTCAGCAACAATTAGCAAAATTTCATAAAAATCAAGAAAATCAACAATTGGAATTTTCCCAAATTAGTCAAGAAATTGCAGTTTTTAAACCACAATTTGCACAAATTGAGAACTCAATACAACAAATTAATCAAAATCTTGATCAACAATCTCAGGAATTAGAGAAAGTTCAACAAAATCAAAATGCTGAAAATTACAAATTCAATAATCTCTTTAATTCTGTCAATCAATCGTTAACAGTATTAGATACTTCATTTGATGCTTTAATAAAATTTAATGCTTTGATCAAACCATTAGATACACCAAATCAGGCTAATATTCAAACTTCCCAAAATCAAGTAAATGTCGAATTTAATCAAGCAATTCCTACGAAATCTGCATCTGAAGAAAACACAGATAAATTATTATTTGTAGGAACTTTAAAAGGTCATGAATATAAAGTTTCTTCAGTTGCTTTTAGTCCTGATGGAAAAACTTTAATTAGTGGAAGTGATGACAAAACTATCAAGATTTGGGATTTAACAACTCAGCAACATCGTACTTTGGAAGGACATCAAGATGCAGCTTGGAGTGGAGGTATTAACTCAGTTGCTTTTAGTCCTGATGGTAGAATATTAGCAAGTGGTGGTAATGATAAAACTATTAGATTATGGGATGTAGAAACAGGTAGTAAAATTCTCACTTTTATAGGACATGAAGAAAAAGTTCATTCTGTCGCATTTAGTCCATTTGGAAAAGTTTTAGCTAGTGGTAGTAAAGATAAAACAGTTAAACTTTGGTCTTTAGAAACAGGAAAGGAAATTTACTCTTTTAAAGGTCATATAGATGATGTTTTGTGTGTAGTTTTTAGTCCAGATGGTAAACTTTTAGCTAGTAGTGGAGGTAGTAATGATAAAACTATCAAGATATTACAATTAGCTGAAAACAAAGTGAGAACTTTAACAGGTTTAACGGTAAGTTCTGATTGGTTCGTTGGTGCTATTAATGCTTTAGCTTTCAGTTCTGATGGTAAGATTTTAGCAAGTGCTGGTAATGATAAAACTATTAAGCTATGGGATGTAGAAACTGGTCAGGAAATTAAGGTTTTCACTGGACATTTTGATCATATTTGTGCTGTTGCTTTTAGTCCCAATGGTCAGATTTTAGCTAGTGCTAGTAAAGATAAGACTGTGAAATTATGGTTTGTAGATAGTGGAGAAGAAATTTCTAGTGTGAAATGTGCAGATGATGCGGTTTACTCTGTTGCTTTTAGCCCTGATGGTAAAATTTTAGCTGCTGGAAGTGGAGATAAAACAATTACCCTGTTTCCTTGTGTTTGATCCCCCCAACCCCCCTTAAAAAGAGGGGCTTTGAATTCATTGTATATCTAATAACTTGGGTTATTAGTAAGGAAAGATAACTCTTCCACCGGGTCTGATGTCAGCATGGAAAAATCCTTTATTTTTACCCATAAAAACTGCATCTCCCAAACCTGAAAATTGAGAAGCTTTTAATACATCCCAAAGCTTTTTAAAGTCTCCGTTCATGGGGATCATATCTATAGCCCGGAAATAGAGATGCTGGCTATTAGGAGCGCCTCCTACAGCCTTGTTTACCGCTGGTGGACGGTATCCAGAAGTAATTTTAATCGGTGAAGCAAATTTTTCTCTCACTGGTCCCCAAGTTTTCGCCATCCTAATTGCATTTGCTACATATTCAGAACTGGTAGGAATGCGAGTACAATTTTTGGTAGCTTCACCCCAAGTTAGAGGAATACCCTCAACAATATATTGGTTTGCATAGACTATTTCGCCTCCTGGAAGTTTCATTGAAGCACCTGTCCGTGACCCAGCAGAAGGATTGAGTTTTATTTCTGAGTTAATACCTTCTTCTTTGTCGCCAGCTATTTCTTCGTTACCCTTTAACTCTAGTAACTCCTTAGCGGTTGTCACTCCTAGACCTAGAGGATAGGCCAGTTTATTATCTTGCTTGAATTCTGAGAAAGCTTGCTTAGTTAAAGGACCAACAACGCCATCTACTTCTATTTTCAGAAGTTGTTGTATTTCTTTAACCAAGTCTGGATTTGCGTCAGTGATGAATATAGCCGGGGGATTGAGTTTGACAAACTCAGATAGAGATTTGACAGTTCCAGGGTTGATTGAATCTGGGGAGTTTGATGTCATAAGTTTCTGAATAGATATGAATAGGTTTTTTAAGTTTTTAAAGGGACATGATTTAACAATCCCGTTCGCTACTTCGGGTAATCTTAAACACTAGCCCTATAAGAGTTTAATCGTACATATAAAACGAGCCTATTTTGTCTGTTCAATTCTTAATTTAGAATTAAAATTCATTTTTAGGCTTAAACAGCTATTAAATTCAGATCAGCCCCATACTTGTAGCTGATTGCTGATAATTGCTTGGCAAAATCAACCATTACTGATTTTTATAGATTTACCCCCCTGGTGGAGAGATGTAGTTAAAGCTGTGAGAATTTCTACCAACTCTCTACCCACCCAACCAGAGGAAATTAGTGAGGGTGTATTTTGTAGAATATTAGTCACAAAGCGATCGCAGACTTTTCCTAATGGTTCAGCTTTGGCAATTTCCAGCACTTCCTGATGTTGATTTATAGGTATAAATAAATCTCCTTCTTTGGTAAATTCCCCATGTATCAGGGTTAAAGGAGATGAAGCTGACATTTCATCAAATATCAAACTGCCTTTACTACCCACAATTCCTAAACGACGTTGTTTATCAGGATTCAGCCAGCACAGGTGAATATAAGCTTGAAAATTGTCTGGATATGTCAACGTTACCCAAACTAAATCCGCTAAACCCTGGCTTTCTGTCCTATTTTCCTGTAACCAAACTGTACCTGTTGCTTGTACTTTTACAGGTAACTTACCTAACCAAGTGTTGAAAATAGCAATATCATGAATTGCTAAATCCCAGAGTGCATCAACATCTTGGCGTACAGGTCCCAAATGAGTACGGGTAGCATAACCATAACGTAAATCACCTAACTGACCAGATTGAACTACTGTTTGACCTTTTTCGACTGCGGGGTGAAATAAATAAGTATGGTCAACCATGAGTATCAATTGCTGATACTCTGCTAATTGGCACAGTTCCCGACATTCTTCTGGGTCAAGAGTGAGGGGTTTTTCTGCTAAAACATGATATCCGTGTTGAAGAGAATCTTTAATTAAACCATAGTGAGTGGTAGCGGGAGTTGCGATCGCCACTGCTGTTAATTCCGAAATCTGCTTTACAGATTCCCACTCGTTTGTTAGTAATATATTTTCATCTAAATTAAACTTTTGTTTAACTGCTGCTAATCTTTCTGAATGTGGATCTACTACAGCCAAAACACTTACTTGAGGATGTTCCAGAAAATTTCGCAACAAATGCACTCCCCAACGTCCAACCCCGATAACTGCAAGTTTAATTTTAGTCATTGGTTATTAGTTATTAGTTATTAGTTATTATTCTCTCTGTCACCTGTCACCTCTTCAGTAACTGCCAAATAAGCAATTTTCGCAGCCGCTTGTTCAGCCGCTTTAATAGAGCGTCCCTTACCTTGTCCTAACATTTTCTCATGTAACCAAACTTCAGCCACAAAACGTTCATGAGTGTGGTGGGGTTGATTAACTTCCACAACTCGGTACTCCGGTAAAACTTTAAATTGTGCCTGAGTCCATTCTTGCAGAGCAGCTTTATAATTTAATCTAGCCGGATCAAGACGAATTTCTGTTGTCAGTTCTTGGAAGTGCGGATCTAACCAAGGACGAATCAAGTCTAAATTGTGAGTGCTGAGGTAAAGCGCCCCCAGAACTGCTTCAAAAGCATCTGCTAGACGTGATTCCTGACCAACATGATCAGCAGTAGCACTACCAGCAACAAGTAAGTATAGTTCTAAACCATATTCTCTTGCTAATTTAGAGAGAATGCGATCGCTCACCAAAACGGAACGAATAGCCGCAAAATCCCCTACCGAGCATTCGGGGTAATGTTCCCATAACATCACAGCAGCCACGAGTCGCACCACTGCATCGCCAACGAACTCCAGTTGTTCATAGTTTGCCGATTCTGAAACAGTGGCGTGTGTTAGCGCCAAGTCAAGTAACGGCCACTTGATCGGACTATTTTTTGACAGTCCTAACTTTTGGACTAAACTTTCAAGTTGCCTTTGACGGCGAGGATAAACGCGGGACATTCAATCAGTGTGGGGAAAAGGATTCATAACTCTTAACTTAGCATTAAATTATAGAGTATAAATACAAGTTGATTTTTTGTTAAAAAACTCACTGTGTCAGCATTTTTATAACTTCAACGGTTTGTAGAATGTTTAATTTGCCATCGTGACTCCTCTAAGAACTTACTTGCGTTAAATAATTGTGCAAAGTTTCGGGTGTTTCAGCATAGACAGAAAAAATACTGATGGCTTGATCGTTGCTTAACTTTTCTCCAAAAGTAAACTTGATTTTTTCTTTAATATACTTTTTAGCATTTGATGAGTCTTGCAGTATCATTTCAATTATTGAAACTATAAACTGCATTTCATATTTACCTCGGAAAACTTTACATTGGTTACAAATAGTAAACTCAGCCAGCTTTGTGTTTAAAACATCTTCTGAAACTTCCAAGGCATCTGGGAAAGTCTGTTTAATTTTTTCAAAGTCATATTTTGCTGAAACTGACTGTAGTGTAAAATCAATAAAATCTTTTGGTAATTTAGCTTCCAAATCTACGCCTGTTTGGTTTCCTTTTGTATTTCTAACGTCTTTTGTATTAATTGAAAAAACGAACTACAGAAAAATTACACATCCATAATTCATAAAAAAGAGAGAGAGCAGGACATAAGCCGGGTTCTGTTCTCTTGCGAGGGCAGTTATCTATCTGGGATGCTTGTTACCAAACACCTCTAGCGGCTCTTTCTTAACGGAACTGGTAAAAGACCAACCATAGTTCCTCTGGCCTTGCTTCCAACCGGGGTTTACCGAGCCAGTACCTCTCGATACTGCTGGTGCGCTCTTACCGCACCTTTGCACCCTTACCAACTTCAGGGATTGAGAAGAGCGGGAAAATTATTCCCCAGTCCCTAGTCCCCAGTATTGGCGGTATCTTTCTGTGGCACTATCCTCACGATCGCTCGCACTGGACGTTATCCAGCAAGTTTGGTCTTTCGGAAGCCCGGACTTTCCTCAAACCAGTCTTAATGACTGATCTGCAACCACCTGCGCCTACTCTCTCCTAGATCCAGTTTAAGCTTTGATTGCCCCTTCTGTGTGGATAATTAGGACTTCTTTTTATTCCAAGGTAGGGCATAAGTCCAAGGTAGTTTTTCGAGAGTGAAAGGGCAATTGATAATTGATATGGGAGGAACATTCACACCAGGAGCTAAACCGACACGTAACTCAGATATTCTTAGCACCAGTTGAAAAGAAAATTCTACCTTCTTTTTTCCATCCATAAAATCTTTGTACAAATCCTTGAACGGCTTTTGATTCTTCATGCCAACAATATCAATCAAGGGTTCTCCTGGTTGATATGTTCCTGTTTCCTTGTCCCTTTTTAAAATATCTTCTGCCGTCACATTTTCAGAAATTGTTTTCTTGGGAGCAATAATTGTAGGAACTTGAGGTATTGCTAAATCACGACTGAGGTCTGGAGACTTGCGAATTACTCGGCGGGATTTTTTAGTATGTTCAACTACCCAAGAGCTATTATCCCAGTCCACATATACAGCTAAACTTTCTGATTTATTATCAATGCTAATTGACAATTCTTTTAAGTTGTCTTTCAGTTTCTCTAAAGAATATGTATCTGTTTTAAAAGAAATGCCAATTTTATCTTCCAGATTTTGTTCTTTCAGTTGTTCTTCAGCAGCACTTTTTTGGAAATTGAGCATGACCATATCATCAATAGATTCAATCATGCGATTAAATGTGTAATAAACACCCAAGATATAAACCATCAAAACCAGCAGATTTTGGTCGCTACTTTGTAATACCATAATTTTGAATATCAACTCCTGAAAAACGCTAAATAATTTTACCCTGGCAATATCTTATTTTAGTATCTTGACTTTTTGTGAATATTGACGGAATTTGCCAGCCAACCCCGTCGCCAAAAGAAGAATATTAAACCACAGGCAATTACAGCCATTAATCCCAAACAAAGTGGATAGCCCCAATACCAATTTAGTTCTGGCATATTATATGGTGATTTTTCGGTATTGAAGTTCATACCATATATTCCCGCTACAAAAGTTAAAGGAATAAAAATTGATGAAACCACTGTTAATAATTTCATAATTTCATTCATTTTATTGCCAACGGCTGAAAGATAAACATCCATTAATCCAGATGCCAATTCTCGGTAAGTTTCTACCATATCCATAACTTGTACTGAATGATCATAACAGTCTCGCAAATAGATATGTACTTCATCACTAATTATTTCACTACTGTCTCTAATTAAAGAATTTATTGCATCCCTTTGAGGCCAAATCCATCGGCGTAATTGTAATAATTCTCGTCTAATTTGATAGATTTTTTGTAATGTTTGGGGAGTAGGATTAGTTATTACTTCTTCTTCTAATTCCTCAATGCGATCGCCATAGAGTTCTAATACCGGAAAAAAACCATCAATAATTGCATCTAATAGAGCATACGCAAGATAATCCGCCCCATATTTACGAATATTGCCTTTATGTTTAATAATTCGGGTTCTGACTCCGTCAAAACAATCATATTCTGGTTCTTCTTGAACTGTGAGTAAATAATGTTTTCCTAAAACAAAACTCACTTGTTCACTATGAAATTCATGGCTGTTTTCTTTCCTAACCACCATCCGCGCAATAATCACTAATTGGTCTTCATAATCTTCAATTTTCGGACGTTCTGCCATATTCACCACATCTTCTAAAACTAGAGGATGCAACTCAAAAACTCTCCCCAATCTTTCTAAAATGTCTCTATTACCTAAACCTTGAACATCCACCCAAGAAACAGATTCCGTATCCAAATAGTTAGCGCAATCTTCAGGATTAATTATTTGTTCACGAATTAGATTAGTTTGGTTATAATCAAACAAAAAAATATTTGGATGTTCAGCATTTTCATCAATGATAATTGTTCCTGGGATAGTTCCTGGTTGATGATAGTATTCATTTCTGGAAGATTTATTGATAAATTTGGGAAGACGGCGAATTTTTTTAATCATCAAATTTTACCTATAGTAATTCAACAGTCAGCTTTTGATAACGGAACTAACTTTAATTTCCGCTCCCTGTTCCCCATATCTCTGTATAAAAAACAGTTTGCCTGATTTTGTCAAGACAAACTGTAAAAAAATTAAAATTTATTTGGGGAAGCGGTGATTAGAACATACCCATACCACCCATGCCACCCATACCACCCATGCCGCCCATGCCGCCCATGCCGCCCATGCCACCCATACCAGCGTCAGGTGCAGCAGCAGATTTCGGTTCAGGCTTTTCGACAACGATGGCTTCAGTGGTTAAAACCATACCCGCAATAGAAGCAGCATTTTGCAATGCAGAACGGACAACTTTAGCAGGGTCGATAATACCTGCGGCAATCAAATCTTCAAATTCTCCAGTAGCAGCGTTATAGCCGATGTTAATATCGGTTTCTAGAACTTTGGAGACAATGACAGAACCTTCAGCACCAGCATTATCAGCGATTTGGCGTAAAGGCGCTTCTAATGCTTTTTTGACAATATCAGCCCCAATCTTTTCTTCAGCGTCAAGAGTGTTCTTAATTGCATCTACTTTTGTAGAGAGATGAATTAAGGTTGTACCACCACCAGGAACAATACCTTCTTCTACTGCGGCTTTGGTGGCGTTGAGTGCGTCTTCAATCCGCAGTTTACGGTCTTTGAGTTCGGTTTCTGTAGCTGCACCGACTTTAATCACTGCCACACCACCAGCAAGCTTGGCAATGCGTTCTTGCAGTTTTTCGGAATCGTAGTCAGAATCAGTTTCTTCTAACTGTTTGCGAATTTGAGCAATACGCTTCTGCACTTCTGGCTTGATTTCGCTACCAGCGACAATTGTAGTGCTTTCTTTGTCAATGGTAAGTTTCCGGGCTGTACCTAACATTTCCAAAGTAGCAGTATCCAAGCTCAGACCGATTTCTTCAGAAATCATCTGTCCATCGGTAAGAATAGCAATATCTTGTAGTAAGGCTTTACGACGTTCGCCAAAACCAGGGGCTTTAATAGCAGCAACGGCTAAAACTCCTCGTGCTTTGTTAACTACCAAAGTTGCTAAAGCATCACCTTCAATGTCTTCGGCAATGATTAATAAAGGCTGACCTGAACGAGCGACTTTTTCCAGTACAGGAACTAAATCCTGAATACTACTGATTTTTTTGTCGGTAATGAGGATGCGGGCATTTTCAAATTCCACTGTCATCCGGTCGCTGTTGGTGATGAAGTAGGGAGAAATATAACCCCGGTCAATTTGCATCCCTTCTACTACTTCTAGTTCAGTAGTTAAGGATTTGGATTCTTCAACGGTGATGACACCATCTTTGGTGACTTTTGCCATTGCTTCGGCCAGCATACTGCCAACTTCTTCATCGTTACCAGCGGAAACTGTGGCCACTTGAGCGATCGCACTTCCTTCGACTGGCTTGGCTATTTTAGCAATTTCTTTTACCAATGCTTCAACGGTTTTATCAATTCCCCGTTTTAAAGCAATAGGGTTTGTACCTGCGGCTACGTTTTTCAATCCTTCTCTCACTAAGGCCTGTGCTAGAACTGTAGCAGTTGTTGTCCCATCTCCAGCCACATCCTTGGTTTTAGATGCCACTTCTTGAATCAGTCTTGCACCAGTATTTTCTAAAGGATCTTCTAATTCAATTTCTTTGGCAACGGTGATACCATCGTTGACAATTTGGGGCATTCCAAATTTTTTTTCTAACAGGACGTTGCGGCCTTTTGGACCCAAGGTAATTTTTACCGCATCTGCCAGGGCGTTAATGCCTTTTTCTAGCGCCCGCCGTGATTCCTCATCAAATGAAATAATCTTAGCCATGTTTTATTTTTTGATCGCTTCCATTAGACAATTTAGCACTCACAGGACAAGAGTGCTAACTGCCTCAGCTATTCAATTTAACAAATACTCAGAAAAAATTGATTAAGATTACAGTTATGCTGATTTTGAACACTAGCAGTAATGGTTGAAGTGGGAGATGAATTTAGACAACTCCCTTAGAACACTCGGTATTGCTAACCCTAGCGGCACCGGCTGGTTGGCGGTAGTATTAACTTTTATTTTGGCTTGGCTTGTCACTTGGCGTTTGATTCCAGCAATACGTCAATTTGCCTTGCAAGTAGGTTGGGCTGACCAACCGAACGCCCGACGACTGAACCAAGAACCTTTACCTAATGCGGGAGGTTTGGCTATCTATGCTGGTGTTATTGCCGCTTTAGTATTAGCTAGTTTGTTACGACCCATTGAACTCCAAGGAGTATTGGCACAGGTACTCACGGTTTTGTTAGGGGGTTCTATTTTAGTCTTGGTTGGCTTTATTGATGATCAATTTGGCTTACCTCCTTCTGTGCGTTTGTGGGCGCAGATGATTACAGCATTGTTGCTGGTGGCTAATGGCATTAGCATCAAAGTCATGTTTGGTACACCCATTGACTCACTCTTGTCAATGGCTTTGACAGTATTGTGGGTAGTAGGTATTACCAATGCCATTAATTTGATGGATGGGATGGATGGTTTGGCTGGAGGAATCAGTTTTATTACGGCGATGAGTTTGTTGGGAGTTTCTGCTCAGTTTGACAATCGGGCAGCAGCAACCCTGGTATTAGCTGCTTTAGGAGGTGCAGCACTGGGGTTTTTACGTCACAATTTCTATCCTTCACGGATCATCATGGGTGATGCGGGAGCCTATTTTTTCGGCTATGTACTGGCTGCAACTAGCATTTTAGGCAAATTACAACAAAGTACAGTTTATGCCCTTGTGCCGACGGTTTTATTTTTGATGTTGCCAGTTTTAGATACTACTCAGGTATTTGTACGGCGACTTTTAGCCGGCAAAAACCCTTTGAGTACCCCTGGCAAGGATCATTTGCATCATCGCTTGCTGGCTTGGGGTTTTTCTCAACGTCGTGCCGCTTTTACTCTGTGGTCTGTGACCTTGTTTTTTAATGTGCTGGCTATGACGGTACAGGGTATGACTGCACCTGTCATCTTGGCTTCTGCTGCTAGTATTGTCCTACTTTTGGGTGTGACTATCTGGCAGAGAATCTTTCATAATTGAGGAATCAGGACAGGAGTCAGAATTAATTTTTTGGACATCATCCCAGTCCCTAGTCCCTTCTTTACCAATTACATAACCATACCACCATCGACGTTAAAAACTTGTCCGGTGATGTAAGCTGCGGCGGGATCAGCTGCTAAAAACCTGACCATCCCGGCAATTTCTTCTGGTTGACCAAAACGACCCAGGGGAATGTATTGTAGGATGCCTTCGGCTTTAATATCGCTGGTCATGTCGGTGGTAATAAAACCAGGCGCAACGGCGTTCACTGTGATCCCACGGGAAGCTAGTTCTTTGGCAACGGTTTTGGTAAAACCAATCACACCTGCTTTAGCGGCGCTGTAGTTTGCCTGTCCAGGGTTTCCCATTTGTCCAGCTACGGAAGATATGTTGATAATCCTGCCTGAACGTTGTTTGAGCATGATTTTACTGACGGCTTTGGTACATAAAAATACACCTGTCAGATTTAGGTCTATGACGGCTTGCCATTCTTCTAGTTTCATCCGTAATAATAATGTATCGCGGGTAATGCCTGCATTGTTGACTAATATATCAATACGTTTGAATTTCTCTAAGCTAGTGCTAATCAGTGTTTCTACTTGATCTGCTTGGGAAACGTCTGCTTGGAGAGCGATCGCTTCTCCTCCTGCTGCTGTAATTTCTGCTACTACTTGTTCTGCTGCTGTGCTGGAACTGGCATAGTTAACAACGACTTTTGCGCCTTGGGATGCTAGTTGAAGGGCGATCGCTCTTCCGATTCCTCTTGATGCTCCTGTAACAATTGCAACTTGATCCTGTAATAATGTCATTGATTTTTCTGAAGATTTGGAGATACAGCGTTAATTATTTTATGGTGATTTGGGAATTATGTAACCCACCTCCCGTACCCTAACTGTCACACATCCACAAGAAGCTGAGGTAATAAACAACAAAGGCCAAAGACACTCAAAATCCTCTTTGCGTCTTTGCGCCTTTGCGTGAGGTCATATCTTATTACAACCACCGAGCCGCATCTTTAGCGTGGTAAGTCAAAATCAAATCAGCACCAGCCCGTTTAAAGCCTGTTAAAGTTTCCATGACAACGCGCTGCTCATCAATCCAACCATTTAAAGCAGCAGCTTTTACCATCGCATACTCACCAGAGACATTATAAGCAGCTACAGGTAAATTACTAGCTTGCTTCACCTGCCAGATAATGTCCATATATGCCAAAGCCGGCTTCACCATCAGCATATCAGCGCCTTCGGCAATATCCAACTCAATTTCTTTGATAGCTTCACGGGAGTTACCGGGGTCCATTTGATAGGTGCGTCTATCACCAAACTGTGGTGTGGAGTCTGCGGCATCCCGGAATGGTCCATAATAAGCGGAAGCGTATTTTGCAGCATAGGACATGATGGGGATATCTTCAAATCCCGCTTCATCCAAACCCTCACGAATTGCTTGCACAAAACCATCCATCATTCCCGAAGGTGCAATAATATCCGCACCTGCTTTAGCTTGGGAAACTGCGGTTTTTTTCAATAATTCCAAAGTTGGATCATTTAAAACTCTACCTGTTAAATCACCAGTTTGTAAATAACCACAATGACCATGACTGGTATATTCACACAAACAAGTATCCGCCAAAATAATTAAATCAGGAACTGCTTCTTTAACTGCGGTTGCTGCTTTTTGGACAATACCACAATCATGCCATGCACCTGTAGCATCTATGTCTTTATCTGCTGGAATTCCAAATAAGATAATCGCCGGAATTCCTAAATCATAAACTTCCTTTGCTTCTTCAACTATTTTATCTATCGAAAGTTGATAAACACCAGGCATAGATTTGACTTCTTTCGCAATACTCTCACCTGGAACAGCAAACAAAGGGTAAATTAAATCATTGGTTGTTAAAACGGTTTCACGTACCATGCGACGTAGTTGGGGATGGGTACGTAAGCGACGGGGACGATGTGTAGGAAACATAGATTTTTATTTTTGATCAAGAAAAAACGCAATGGACATAACACAAAGCGTCACAAAAGCCACATTTTACTTTGTGACCTTCAGACAAACTAGAAACAGTGCTTAACTGTCTTTGCCCTGCTGTTCATGAAGCTGTGGGGCAATTTTATATTTTACAGCTTTGTTGACACTTTCCTAGAATAATTTTGAGAAAATAATCTTAAAGTCAGGAGTAGGGGTTTAGCAATGCTAACCCCTTACAGAAATGCTAAACCCTTACAGGATTCATAATAATTGGAAAATTTCTTACTTTTGTATGCTGACAAATTGATGATAAAAATACCCAGTGGAGATGATTACTAAAAAACTCGGAAAATGAAAGGATAACGAAAGGGTGTATCAGGATTACCAAAAACTCCGATGAGGGCAAAAATTGTTAATCCCCAATGTATCAAATATCCCAAACCTGCTAATGGTAATAATATCACCAGTGGTAATACTAACCAACCCAGGAGAAAAAACAAAGTTCCTAAAATTGCACCATAAAACCAAACGTTAAAATGGAAATTGATGGATTCTTTAGCGTTGTCTTTGACAACCGGATCATCAGAGATTATTAATAAAGCAATCGGTAAACCAACGGATACAATAGTGGTGCTGAAAAAAATTGCTCCGTGACATAAGGCTGATAATAGTTTGCGTTTATCGCTGTCGTACATTCTTGACACCTCATCAATTCTAGTTATTTATTATATCATATTTGGTTAAATACTGATAAATCAGAATGTTTAATTTTGTCTGAATCAGGATAACCAGGATTTGAGGATTTACAGGATGGTAATTTCTAGATTTTCTGTTAGTGATGAAATGTGTGTTTGTCAGAATCAGGATGTCCAGGATTTTCAGGATGGGAATTTTTAGATAGTTTTTTGGTGATGAAAGTTGTATTTGTCTGAATCAGGATGTCCAGGATTTGAGGATTTACAGGATGTTAATCAGACAATATCTACATATGAGCCTCGATGAGTTTTATTTTTTCTGAGAACTTTGCCAAAAATGTGATCTCTCTAATTTGAAAAAATCTATTTTTCTCAGAGGATTTTGATGATGTTTGCGTAGACTCATGATTGTTCTCCTACAGGTTGTTGTTGCGATCGCGGCTCAATGGGGAATGCCAACCAACACCAAAAGTACAGAAAAATAAATCCAGGGATGACGATCGCTAAAATAACGGTAACAATCCGCACACCCATGACTGGTAAATTCCATAGCTGAGAAAGGGCATAACACACACCTGCGAAAACTTTATGACGACTGCGATGAAATATAGCCCTTGGTATGACAGGAGTATTGACATCTGATCGCTTGACCTTGAGAATCAAAGAAATCAGGAGTCCGATCGCACCGAAAATGGCTGATGGAATAGCGAAAATCGCCAGCCAGTGAGCCATGAACATCCCCGAAATCACGTCTCCAAGCCAAGATGAGGACGGACAAATAAAGCGAACTGCTTCTGCTGAACAACCAAAGCGTTCAGCTAAACCCATCCCTCCCCAAGTGACTAGGAATGGAAAAATTCCGTAGAGGATACATATACCCAACAAAAGTAAATGTCCACGGGTGGTAAGCGATCGCGTCATGGAGATAGCTGCAAGTGCTGGTCCAACAAGCAACAGGATTGAAATCAAAGGCAAGTAAATCATGGATTTTCTTAAACTTAAATAAGGTCAAATGAAGCTTTCTGATTTAGATTTGATGGCTGGTTTTTAGGGTAAATCAACGAGCCGAAATCGTTTACCATTCTTTGAGCGTTGTAGATGGGATTTGCAACTCAATCTCCTGATCTGTAGCCACAGGTAAAGTCAGGAGAATGCCCTCACTCAGGCGCTATTTGAGGTTTTTCTCTACCAAGTTTCCACAGCAAGATGACACCCAAGCCGAACATATTGACTAGGAAAACTATTAAACCTCCGAAAAATGGAATTAGTGTCAGAACTGTGAGGATTGCTAAACCTACCAAAAACTGCTGCTGTAACGACCAATTACGATTACTGACTAGACTTTGACCGACAAAAAGTGCCACGGCTAATGATCCGACTAGAGAAGTGATAATCACCGTCAGACTTAGTAGTGGAATCAGAGGAATACCAATCAGCGTAATCGCTAGAAACACAATCACAAAGATAATGCCGACGATCGCTCCCATTCCCCATAAAACAGCCAAACTGGGGTGTTGACGCAATTTTGTAGCCAAAGAAGGCAGGAACTGGGGATTGGTATGTAAAATAATTAGTCCGAGAATAGCTGCTAGTAAGGCGTTACCAATTCTAAAAATGGGACCGAGAGAAATAGTGTAGAAGAAGCTACCTCTACCTCGATGGGAACTATCCATCATCCCAGGTTGATCATTAGTTGTATAGCTACCGCCAATGTTCGCACCTTCTTCTTTGACGATTTTGCCGCCAAAGGAGTAAACATCACCCTCTATCTGCACTCCTTTTTTCAGAATGACATCCCCGCCAAATGCGATCGCAGTATCCAAAACTCTAGCATTAGGCAATACTGTAACATTCCCCCCAAAAGCCAAGGCATTTTCGACAACTTGATTCTCTGGTACGATGACGCTACCACCAAAGCGAATCAGGTTGGTATTGTTGATATTGATGTCAGTCTGCGCTAGGGTATTACCTGCAAATATTAAGCAAATAGTGACGATAAAACCCAGAATTAATTGTTGCCATTTCATAGATTTTATCCTCGTGAATTACATCATGATGAATTCGCTTCATTGGATAGTTGCATTCACCGCAAACTCAGCCATCCCCAAAAGCAGCAAAGCGAAGATGATTTAGCATTAGTCTTCAGGAATTAGATATATTTAAAAATCGGCAATACCACAAAGTGGTTGCCAAGGGCATCGCTAATACTCAAGCCGAACTAATATTAAATGAAATTCGTTCTACCTGAATCTACCCCAGGGCTGGACAATTCTATTCATGTCTTGAAAAGTTTTGCGCCGGGAAACCCGGACGCGCAAACTTTTCGCTTTCTAACGCCTGCTTGACGAAAGTTGTTGTCAAATTCATCGCTTTTCTCAAAGATGTTTAACTCTGAAATTATTGAGTTTTGAACAGAAATACATGGTACGATCAGATAGATTGGCAAGAATGCACAGCCACTACAATCATCAAACCACATCCTGTAAATCCTCAAATCCTGGAGTTTAAAATATATCGTCGTAATTTCTAACATTTTTTACTCCCTTAGTCGGTTTGAAAAAGAAGAAACAATGCTGATTAAAAATATTAAAAAAGAAGGTATTTATTTTTATGAACAACGAACAGCAGTTTCTAGTGCAAAAAGCTGAAGATAGTCTACGTGCTGCGAAAATTTTAGCCAGTGAAAATCTCCATGATTTTGCTGTTTCTCGTGCTTATTACGCTATGTTTTACATAGCTGAAGTATTTCTAGTAGGTGAAAATCTCAGTTTTAGTAAACACTCTGTTGTAATTAGCAAATTTGGCGAACTTTTTGCCAGAACTGGTAAAATTGATCCTAAATTTCACCGTTATTTAATTGATGCAGAACAAATCTGTTTAAAGGGAGATTATGATCGTTCTGAACGCTTGAATGCTGAAGATGCAAAACTACTGATTGACAGATGTGAAGAATTCTTAAAATTAGAGAAATATCTATAATTGTTCAATTCTAACAAATCAATATTCTGACAATCTGAGAAATCTAAAACTAGACCCTATATGCGCGTGCAGATTCCCATTATAATAAAATCATAAAGGAAAATCTAAAATTTGTCAACTACCTCACCCATAAAATTCTCAATATTGATGAATTCAGAGGTGAAAATTAATAGAATAGACAAATGTGTTTTCCTAGTCCTGAAAAAGACTACATTTAATTAAGTAAGGTTAAAAACGAATTAAAAATTATGGCTACTGAACTTATCGAAGAACTAGGTGAAGCGGTGGAACTAAGGCGCAACTTTGCGATTATTTCTCACCCTGATGCTGGTAAAACTACCTTAACAGAAAAACTATTATTATACGGAGGTGCGATTCACGAAGCTGGGGCAGTAAAAGCTCGGAGAGCGCAGCGTAAAGCCACTTCTGACTGGATGGCAATGGAACAACAACGGGGTATTTCTATCACCTCTACAGTGTTGCAATTTGTCTATCGTAACTGTCAAATTAATTTACTTGACACCCCTGGACACCAAGATTTTAGTGAAGACACTTATAGAACTTTAGCAGCAGCAGATAACGCGGTAATGCTAATTGATGCGGCTAAAGGGTTAGAACCCCAAACCCGGAAACTGTTTGAAGTGTGTAAACTTAGGGGTATTCCGATTTTCACATTTGTGAATAAACTCGACCGTCCGGGAAGAGAACCGTTAGAACTGTTAGATGAAATAGAGCAGGAATTGGGGTTACAGACTTATGCGGTAAATTGGCCAATTGGGATGGGCGATCGCTTTAAAGGCGTATTTGACCGCCATCAGCAGCAAATACATCTATTCGAGCGTAGCGCCCACGGTAGCCGAGAAGCCCGTGATACCATCATCAACTTAGGTGATAGCAAAATTGAGCAACTACTAGAACAAGACCTTTATAACCAACTTAAAGATGAATTAGAACTATTAGAAGGTGCAGGGGGGGAACTTGATTTAGACTTAGTGCATCAAGGAAAAATGACACCTGTGTTTTTTGGTAGCGCCATGACCAACTTTGGGGTGGAATTATTCCTCAAATACTTCCTGGATTATGCCCTCAAACCAGGTACACATAATAGCAGCGTTGGCGAAGTTCCTCCTACCTATCCAGAATTTTCTGGATTTGTCTTCAAACTCCAAGCCAACATGGACCCCAAACATAGAGATAGAGTAGCTTTCGTCCGGGTCTGCACAGGCAAGTTTGAAAAGGATATGACAGTGAATCATGCCCGCACAGGCAAAATTGTCCGTCTATCTCGGCCGCAAAAACTCTTTGCTCAAGAGAGAGAGTCAATTGATGTTGCTTATCCTGGAGATGTGATCGGTTTAAACAATCCCGGCGTTTTTGCAATTGGCGACACAATTTATACAGGACAAAAACTAGAATATGAGGGAATTCCTTATTTTTCACCAGAATTATTTGCCACGCTGAGAAACCCCAACCCATCAAAATTCAAGCAATTTCAAAAAGGCGTTTCCGAATTAAGAGAAGAAGGTGCTGTACAAATTATGTACTCCACTGATGAAGCCAAACGTGATCCAATTTTAGCAGCAGTTGGTCAGTTACAATTTGAAGTTGTGCAGTTTCGTTTACAAAATGAGTATGGTGTCGAAACTATCCTAGATTTATTACCCTACAGTGTCGCTCGGTGGGTTGAAGGTGGTTGGGAAGCTTTGGAAAAGATCGGGCGTTTATTTAACACTACTACCGTCAAAGATAGTATGGGCAGACCAGTATTATTATTCCGTAATGAATGGAATTGCCAACAATTGGAGGGAGACCATCCAGAGTTGAAATTAAGCGCCATTGCCCCAGTATTTTCTAGTCAAAAACCAGTGGAAGAATAGGTGATGGCTGATGGGTAATTAGTAATAGGAATAGGTAATATTGATCTTTCTTCTGCCTTCTACCTCCTGAACAAATTCAGGGACGCGCATCTATTTTTTGAATTTTCAATGATCAATGAAAGTGCGTGTATTACCTAGAAGAAATTGGAGTGCCAAAATTTCTATGTCGTCATCTCAACAATCATCTTTGGAGACTGGTTTAGTTGCCCTCAAAAAGGGAAATTACTACTCAGCAATTACTCAACTTGTACCTATTGCCAGTAGCTCAGAACAAAGCAATACTAGCTTGCAAGCTCAGGTTGGTTTAGTGATGGCTTATGCACGCACAGGTGAAATTTCCAAAGCGATCGCCTTGTGCAAAAATTTAATCGAGAGTGATAATTCAGAAGTTCAAGAGTGGGCAGAACGCGCTCTTGAACACTTGATTAAACGTCAAAAAAGGCTCAATTCAAATAATATTACAAATTCTCTTCAATCAACAAAGCAACAAAAAAACATCTCAGAAAACAATACTCCCAACACTGATCTAGAAAATACAAGCTTCAGTATTTCTGGGAATAGAACAACAGAAAAAGTTAGCATTTATTGGCGACAAGCTAGACGAGCTAAAGTATGGCAACCTCTGCGTAAATATAACTTAATACCTTCCCGACTACTAGCTTTAGGCACTTTCATGGCTTTGTTTTGGGTATTGCAAGTCATGCTTGAGTTAGTTATGGGTTTAACCAACCAGATTTTAGACAAACTACCTTATGTAAATCCATTGTCATTTTTATATAGCAATCCTAGTTCATTAATATTAGTTTTATTATTGATTCTGCTGGGATTGTCTCCTTGGTTGCTAGATTGGCTACTAGCAGAATTTTATGAACAGCAGCAGTTATCTAAAGATATTTTGTATAGCCATAGTCGTGAATCAATCAGGATCATACAGCGTACTTGTCAACTGCGCCAGTGTCCTGTTCCCAAGCTGAAGATTTTACCAATGGCAGCACCAATGATGCTCACCTATGGTAATCTCCCCCGTACAGCCCGGATTGTTATTAGCCAAGGACTATTAGAAGCACTAACAGATGATGAAATAGCTAGTATCTATGCTATGGCTTTAGGGCAAATTCACCGTTGGGATTTTTTGGTTATGTCTTTGGCGTTGCTGGTGACTTTGCCATTTTATAAAATCTATCAGCAAGCATCGACTTGGGGAAATAAAACTGAAAAGCCCATTTTTCGCTGGATAAGCTGTTGTGCAGCTAGTTTGAGTTATGGAATTTGGTGTTTACTGACTGGGACAACTTTGCTTAATTCCCGACTGCGACTTTATCATAGCGATCGCATTGCAGCCGAAATCACAGGTAATCCTAACGGACTAATTCGGGCTTTACTGAAAATTACCGTGGGTATTGCTGATGATATCAAAAAACAAAAGCATACCTGCTGGCAACTAGAAAGCCTGAATATCCTCGCCCCAGTTGGCTATCAACAAAGCCTTTCTTTGGGAAGTATGGCAGGTCAGCTACCTTGGGAATCATTGTTAATATGGGAAAACTGCAATCCTTATCGGCAATGGTTTACTATTAACAACAGTCATCCTTTAATGGGCGATCGCCTCCAACACCTCTGTCAAATTGCCCGTCATTGGCATCTAGAAACTGAACTACATCTCACCAATTCAGAATTTTCCTCCGTTAAACCTCAATCCTTTTTGTTACAAATTGCCCCTTGGTTGGGTATTCCTTTAGGTTTATTCTTAGCAGGTATGTTTTGGTTAACTTGGCAAACCGCTTATGCTTTTCATTTTTTAAACCTGAAATGGATTTATGATGATTGGTCTTTTGTTACAGGTTTTTTAATGATTGGCTTTAGCATCGGTACAGTCATGCGCCTAAATGCCTTTTTTCCTCAAATCAAACCCTTCACTCTACAAGGTGATGACCAAATTCTGAAGCTATTCACAGACCCCGTCGCTTTACCACTTGATAGTGTCAGTGTGCGTATTGTGGGGACATTATTAGGTCGTCGAGGCCATTGCAACTGTTTAGCCCAAGACCTGATTTTACAATCCAGCGCAGGTTTAGTAAAACTACACCATATTCCTTGGTTAGAACTCTCAGCCACTCCCCAAGAATTGATTGGCAGACAAATCACCGTCACAGGTTGGTTACGACGAGGCGCAACACCTTGGATCGATATTCAAACCTTAGAAACTCAAAGTGGAACAATCATTAATAGTCCCCATCCCATTTTTTCTACTGTTTTGGCCGTCATCGCCCAAGCCTGGGGTGCTTATGTTATGCTCACAGCCCAATCTGTGGCGGGATAATTAAAAGAATGCAGAATTTAGAATTACGTTTTGCACCGGGGATTTTACCCCCAAAGGTAAATTCAATACCTTAATTCTCCCAACACAGTAGCAAATCGACCAGCCGATGGCTGGTTTTTGCCTTCCAAAATCCTCTTGTGGAAAAAATGTATTGTATGCTAAGATGTTAAAATTGTATGGAAAAAATGTAGATGCTAAACTAGCTAAGTAGGAAATGCCGTAATCCTGTCAAGAAATGGTATTTAATTCTGCTGATCAAAGCTAGGAAAAATTCATTTACTGCGGTGGACGGTGAGCTATTAAATTTATAACTCTGAGAATTAAAATGGTATTAGATGATTAATAGTCACAAATCTTGTAGCCCAGTAATGATAGCTATAAAAATTAGTATTGAAAGTCTTGACTAGGTTATAATCATAAGTTAGTATATATAAGCATAATTTTAAACATCATCATGCAATTAGTTGAGCGGCATATTATTCAAAGAAATCATCTCCATTATCAGGAGATTGACGCTTTGTGTGTATCCGCCAAAAATCTCTACAATTACGCTAACTTTCATATTCGCCAAAGTTTTATTTTTAATAATAAATATCTCGATGAGAATTTTTTATCTAAACAACTAAAATCTTCTGAAACTTATCAGGCTTTACCCGATCAAGTAGCACAACAAGTATTATTAGGTTTACATCGCAATTGGTTAAGCTTTTTTGCAGCAATTAAGAACTATACAGAAGATAACAATAAATTTATAGGCAGACCTAAATTACCCAAGTATAAACACAAAGAAAAGGGTAGACATTTATTAGTTTATCCGGCTCAGGCAGTGAGTAACGCCAACATCCAAGCAGGATTGATTCATCTGTCACAAACCCATATTTACATTCCTACATCTTTAGATTATTCCCGTCTGTATCAAGTGAGGATTGTACCCAAGATTGACCATTATGTGGTAGAAGTTGTTTATGAAAAAAAGGAGTTAGATTATGGTTTAGAGCCAGATTTTATGGCAGCGATTGATTTAGGCATAGATAACCTTGCTACCTTAACTACTAACAAGCCTGGATTTGTGCCAGTTCTTGTCAAAGGGCGAATTATCAAGTCAATTAATCGTCATTACAATCAACAAAAAGCTCAATTGCAATCTTTACTACCGACTCATCAAAAGACCTCTAAACGATTGCAACGTTTAACTAAAAAGCGGAATTTTCGATTAGATGATTATCTGCATAAAGCTAGTCGCTTGATTATTGACCTGATGGTGAAGAATAGGATTGGAACTTTAGTTATTGGTCAAAATCCCCTATACCAGCAGAATGCTAACTTAGGTGGAAAAAAGCAGCAAGACTTTGTGTTTATTCCCTACACTCGATTTGTGCAACAGTTGAGTTATAAAGCCAAATTAGTGGGAATTAAGATATTGATTGCTGAGGTATCCTATACTAGTATAGCTTCCTTTTTGGATCAAGATCCAATTCCTACTGAGGGAGAGACTAATGCTCACCAGGTCAAATTTAGTGGTCAAAGAATTAGGACTAAGCTATATAGAGCAGGTAATGGTTTATTGATTCACGCTGATGTAAATGGTAGTTTGAATATTTTAAGAAAAGTAATCCCGACAGCATTTAGTCGAGGGATAGAGGGCGTTATAGTTCGCCCTGTCGGGGTTATTCCCTATAAACAGACAGCATGATATCAAGGTCTATGCAGTTTGAAACTATGAGATTGATAGTTTGGATTAAAAAAATTGGTTGATGGCGATTTTAGTTAATAGTATCTATTGAAAAGCCAAAACCAAGTGATTGTTGTCGTCAATACAAGTTCATTTCAACTCTGGAGATATAGTTCATGTCCATTCGCTTATATATAGGTAATTTGCCCAAAGAAGAAATAGATCGTCAAGAGTTGCAAGCAGTATTTGCAGCTGAAGGCGATGCTGTCACCACCAAGTTGATTAAAGACCGAAAAACAGGCAAATGTCGTGGTTTCGGTTTTTTGACTGTGAACAATGACGAGCAAGCAGACCAAATCATTGAAAAGTATAATGGTCAATTGTTCAAAGACACCGCCATCAAGCTAGAAAAGGCATTACCTCGTACCAAAGGTGACGAAGGTGAAGATCAAGCTCCCAAAGCTGCTAGTCAAGCTACTAGCGCCCCAGTACCTAGCATCAATAGAGAAAATCGTCGTGAAAAAGGCGCTAAGAAGTCTCGACGTGGTGGTGGTGGTAGTGGCTCTCGTGAAACAGCTACTACAGTTGATTCAGACGCGATTCGTCCAGATCCTCGTTGGGCTGCTGATTTAGAAAAGCTCAAGCAAATGTTAGCAGCACAAACTACCAACTGATCCTCTAGCGAAAGAGCTAAAAATTAAAAATCACAAATGATGCTTGCTGATTTTTAATTTTTGGTTGTTCTATTGCATCTAAAGCTACTAAATTCATCGGAAATCACCACCCTTCGTGGACTGTTTTTTGTGCAACCAACAATAACAGAGGTATTGAGCAGTGCTGAAAGCCAGACTAGGCTATCCGCACTGCTCAATTTTATTTGTCATTAGTCATTAGTCATTAGTCATTAGGAAAAGGCAAAAGGCAGGAGTTGATGAATTTTACCCAATCCCCAGTCCCCAATCCCCAGTCCCCAGTCCCCAGTCCCCAGTCCCCAGTTCCCTAATGTAAGTTTTTTACAAAAATGTAGCTTATTTAACAAAAAAATATACTTCGAGATAATAGTATAAGTCAATACAATTATCCAAAAGGTAATTTCACCAACAAAGTCTGATGACAGGGGAGAGTCTTTGACAATTCATTGCCCTGAATTGACAGGGAGTTATCATTAGTATTTTGACTAAATCAAGAGTTTAAACTACTGAATTAAAAGCTTGGAAATTTGAGTTTCAAACCTAGATTAAAGTCACTGAAAAATTTATTTATAGAGTAATTAATCTCCCATTTGTCAGGGACAATATTCGTTCGCTTATATAACAAATAAAATAGAATTTCATCTATTATAAGTATTAAATATTAATATACAAAATTAGGCAGATTTAACTAAAATATCGATACTGAAAAAGTATTTTTAAATTAAAATAAAGATTAATCGAAGTTTCTAAAGAATTCAGGTAAGCGTGAACAACGCCAACTTGGAACTGCATACTACCTTGTGACAATCAACAACACAAAACCTATGAACTCTACCACTAACAAACGCATTGCCTTGATTTCAGTCCACGGTGATCCAGCGATTGAAATTGGGAGAGAGGAGGCTGGAGGACAAAATGTGTATGTCCGTCAAGTGGGTGAAGCACTATCCCAGCTAGGATGGCAAGTTGATATGTTTAGCCGGAAAGTGAGTGCTGACCAAGAAGATATTGTTCAACATAACCCCCGCTGTCGAACCATTCGATTAACAGCCGGACCTGTAGAATTTGTCCCACGGGATAACGGCTTTAAATACTTGCCAGAATTTGTGGAACAGTTATTGAAATTTCAAAAAGAAAATGGTTTTAAATATGAGGTTGTTCATACTAACTACTGGCTATCTAGCTGGGTAGGATTGCAGTTAAAACAAATCCAAGGAAGTAAACAAGTTCACACATACCATTCTTTAGGAATAGTCAAATATAACACAATCGAAAATATTCCTTTGGTTGCGAGTCAACGCCTAGCAGTAGAAAAAGAAGTATTAGAAACAGCGGAAAGAATTGTGGCTACAAGTCCACAAGAAAAACAACACATGAGAACTTTGGTTTCCCATCAAGGAAACATTGATATTATTCCTTGTGGTACAGATATTCGCCGCTTTGGTTCAGTTGATAGAGAGACTGCAAGAGTAGCATTAGGAATTAAACCAGAAGATAAGGTTGTTTTATATGTAGGACGGTTTGACCCACGTAAAGGGATAGAAACCTTGGTGCGTGCTGTGCGTGAGTCACAGTTTTATGGTGACAAAGACTTAAAATTGATGATTGGTGGGGGAAGTACACCAGGTAATAGTGATGGTAGAGAACGCGATCGCATTGAGGGAATTGTGAAAGAATTAGGTATGAGTGAATGTACTGTTTTCCCTGGTCTTCTCAAACAGGATATCCTCCCAACTTATTACGCTGCGGCTGATGTTTGCGTTGTTCCGAGTCATTATGAACCCTTTGGACTGGTAGCAGTGGAAGCGATGTCCAGCGGAACACCAGTTATAGCTAGTGATGTGGGTGGACTTCAGTTTACTGTGGTGAATGAAAATACTGGATTGTTAGTACCACCTCAAGATGTAACCGCTTTTAGTAATGCTATTGACCGTATTCTTAGTAATCCAGAATGGCGTGCAGAATTGGGTAAATCTGCAAATATGCGGGTGATGAGTAAGTTTAGCTGGGATGGTGTGGCTAATCAGTTAGATTCGCTTTATACTGAACTGCTGCAATCTGTGAAAGAGCCGGCTTTGGTTGCTGGTTGATAATTTTTTTGACGGGTAAAGAACAAGTTTGTAATATCCCCTGGTTTTGGAAGGGGATATTTTTTTTCGCGCAAAGTCGCAAAGGAGCAAAGGAAGGAAAGGAAGGAGGAGAAAAATTGAATATGAGTATTTTGAGTTTAAGAAACTAAATATTCACTAGGTAATAAATCAATAAACTGACTGTGGGTTTTAGTATTGTTATAATGGTTATTGATACTTCTGCTATTATAGCAATTATTTATGCTGAACCTGAATAATTGATATTTATTGAACTTATTAACGAAAGTGCAGATTGTTTACTTTCTTCTTCAGGTTATGTGGAAGCATCTATCGTTTTAGGTACTAAACATGGTCAGCAAGGTATAGAAAATCTGAATTTATTAATTGCAGCATTGTATATAACTATTGTACCTTTTACTGTAGAACAGGCACAATTAGCAAGTGCAGCATTTTTGAAATTTGGTAAAGGCCGTCATCCTGCAAAACTGAATATGGGAGATTGCTTTTCTTATGCTTTAGCAAAATCTACAAATCAACCTTTATTATTCAAAGGTAATGACTTTATTCACACCGATATTGATCAAGTTAATTATTAATTGATGCTATATTTGATGTAGACAATAAACATCCTGAAAATCCTTTCATCCTGGATATCCTGATTCAGACAGTTTAGGGTTTATAATTGATATACAGTGTAATATTGCCTATAACTTAGTAAATGACATAAACAATTATGAATGTACAACTTGTTGACTCCCTTGTAGAAATTGTTTCCAAATTAACTCCCGAAGATCAGAAACTTTTTCTATCTAAACTTTCTCATAAAAAGATTATTCCAGCAGCAAAACAGGAAAATTTAACCTCAGCAGAAAAAGTAGCACAATTTCAAGAATGGTTATCTCAATTTCCTCAAAGTACTATTACCCTATCAGATGAAGCACTGCGTCGAGAAAATATTTATGATGATAGAGGAATATGAAAAGCTATTTACTCGATACCAATATTATTCTTAGATTTGCAAATTCTCAATCTCTGGAATATAACCTGATACGGAATACTATTTCTCAAATTTTATTACGAGGTGGTCAATGTTTTATTACCTCTCAAGTAATCATTGAATTTTGGGTTGTTGCTACTCGTCCTGTTAATGTTAATGGATTAGGATGGACTGTAGAACAAACTACTCAAGCAGTACAAATGTTAATAAATCAATTTGATTTACTAGAAGAAACACCAAATGTATTTTCTATTTGGTTGAATTTAGTAACAACATATAATATTTCTGGTAAACGCACTCATGATATACACATATTAGCCGTGATGCTTGCTCATAATATCAGCCATATTTTAACTTTAAATCCCAAAGATTTTATAGCTGTTCCCGAAATTACGATTATTCATCCTCAAAGTATTAATAACTAAGAATATTGTAAATGCAATTATCCTGTAAATCCTATAATCCTGGTTATCCTGATATGGCTTACGCCACGCTATGCTATCAGACAATATGTTACAATCTGAATTGAGAGAAACAGGAGCATAAAACTATGCCATTAATCAAAATACCAAGACATTATCTTGTGTCTCAAGATGAAGATTCAATTACGGTAGATGTACCAGAATCAATGCTATTAAATTGGAAAAAAGACTATGAAAAAATTATTCAAGCAAAAGGAATTTTAAAGCATAAAAAAGCAGCAATGTTAGCTCATTTAGATACTCTGCGTCAGGAATGGTAAGAATGAGATATCTTTATGATACCAATATTTTTATTTACTATCTAGGCGATGATATAACAGTTAATTCATGGTTTACAGAAGAGTTTTTGAATTTGCACGAAATTCTAGTTTCACCAATTATCTGCATTGAATTACTGAGTTTTGCCGGCTTATCAAAAGAGGAGGAACAGTCTATTGAAGATTTACTATCTCAGTTTAACACAGTTCCATTGTTACGAGAAATTGAAAATCAGACAATCCAAATCAAACGACAATATAAAATTAAACTTCCGGATGCAATTATCGCCACTACAGCAATAAATCAAGACGCATTTTTAGTAACAAGAAATGTCAGTGATTTTAAAGGAATTACTGGACTAAAGATTGAGAATCCTTTTGTTAGTTGATAACGGAGGAAAATATGACTTTTATCCTGTAAATCCTTTCATCCTGGGTATCCTAATGCAGACAAATTCATCAAAAAAAATCCTGTCAATCCTTATGCAAAGAATACCAAGGAATGAGGATTTGAAAGATATTCTGGGTAAGTCCCGATATATTATAAAATACCGGGAACTATGGGCATTTGCGGTTGTTTTTGTTGACGTTCCAAATATTTATTTAACAGATAAGCCATGTCACCACGGGTCATGGGACGTAAGGGGTTGATATTACCATCGGTGTCTGTGTTGATAAATCCTTCACTGATGACTGTAGCGATCGCTCTTCTCGCCCATTTCGGGATATAATTTTGGTCAGGGTAGGATTTTAGTATTTCGTTGACGGTTGGCTCAGAAAACTGAAAAACTCCATAAGCTTGGGCAAAAATTGCTAAACCTTCAGCCCTAGTAACTTTTTGATTAGGGAAAAACATATTCCCCCGATAACCTTTCATAATATCAGTTTTCAACACTGTTTGAATATCTTGATATGCCCAATAATAATTAGGCACATCTGGGATGATTATGGCTTTTTCTTGTTTAGCTGCTTGTCGTTTATCTAAATAAAAAGCTTTCACTAAAATTGATGCTAATTCTGCCCGACTAATTAACTTTTCTGGATAAAATTTTCCATCGGGTAGGTTATCCATTAATTTTGCTTCTACAACTTTTTGGATATAATCTGAATTAGTAGCAGGTAGTTGTTCTGTAGCTGCTTCCTGGGCAAATACTGGAGAGGTTTGCAGCAAAGTTACTAAAGTCAATATACCTAGTAATTTTTTCATGTCTATGATAATTTTCAACCTGTATTTATTGCTCAGTTATAGTGACGCTTGTTTAATTATTAAAGTTGCAGATTTTATCTTGTTATGAATTATTAATATTATTTAGTATAGGAATGATTAATTTTTAGATTTAATTTCTAAGCAATTACAAATTACCCATTTTGTAGTATATTCGGCTGTGAGAGTATCTTTCATTTTATGAAATTTTCAGGAGTTTAGGAATGTCCGTAGCAGCAGACCCCGTGAAGTTGATGAAGCAAGAAGTTGGTAAAGCCGCCGCCGCCCTGGTAAAATCAGGTTCTATTGTTGGGTTGGGTACGGGGTCAACTACAGCTTACACCATACAGTTTTTGGGCGATCGCCTCAAGTCTGGTGAACTTAAAGATATTGTCGGTATCCCCACTTCATTTCAGTCGGAAGTGTTAGCAAAACAGTACGGCGTTCCTCTCACCACTTTAGATGCTATTGACCACATCGACATTGCTATTGATGGTGCTGATGAAGTTGACCCCCACAAAAACTTGATTAAAGGTGGTGGTGCAGCACATACCCGCGAAAAAGTGGTAGATTACCTAGCAGAGCAATTTATTGTTGTGGTTGATGGTGGTAAGTTAGTCACTCGCTTGGGTTCTAGTTTTGCTGTCCCAGTGGAAGTTATTCCTATGGCTATTACCCCTGTGATTAATGCAATTAAGAAACTCGGTGGTCAACCTGAACTGCGTATGGGTGTGAAAAAAGCTGGACCCGTGATCACCGATCAAGGTAATATGGTACTAGATGTCACATTTGATAATATTGATGACCCCGTAAATTTAGAAAAAACACTGAATAATATCCCCGGTGTTTTGGAAAATGGCATCTTTGTTAACTGTGTTGATTTGGTTTTGATTGGTGAAGTGATTGATGGAAAACCTGTTGTTCGGCAAATGTAGTTAAAATCAATAAGGTGGGTATTTCCCACCTATGAAAAAGCTCACGCAAAGACGCAAAGACGCAAAAAGATTGCTTTTTTTAATTACATTTATGATTATCTAAAATTACGTGATGATATACAGAAGATTTGGACGCACAAACTTACAAATGCCCGTGTTTTCCTGCGGAGGAATGCGTTATCAATTTAAATGGCAGGATGTTGCACCAGAAGAAATTCCTCAAGATAATCAAGAAAATTTAGAAGCTGTTATTCATCGTGCGGTTGAGTTAGGAATTAATCATATTGAAACTGCAAGGTTTTATGGAACTTCAGAAATGCAGTTAGGGAAAGTATTACCTAAATTTCCCCGTGAAAAGTTAATTGTGCAAACTAAAGTTCCTCCTGTTGCAGATGCGAAAGAGTTCCGAAAAACATTTGAAAAATCTTTGACATATCTTCAATTAGATTATGTTGATTTATTGGGATTACATGGTATTAATACTGCGGAAGCTTTAGATTATAGTATTAATGATGGTGGTTGTTTAGAAGTTGCTAAAGAACTACAAGCACAAGGAAAAGTCAGGTTTATTGGTTTTTCTACCCATGCACCACTTGAGATAATTTTAAAAGCAATTAATACCAATCAATTTGATTATGTAAACCTACATTGGTACTATATAAATCAATGGAATTGGTCAGCAATTGCAGCAGCTAATCAATTAGATATGGGTGTGTTTATTATCAGCCCTGCTAATAAAGGAGGTTTGTTATATCAACCTTCTGAAAAATTAGTAAATCTTTGTCAACCATTGAGTCCGATGGTGTTTAATGATTTGTTTTGTCTGAGTCATTTCCAAGTCAATACTTTAAGTATTGGTGCTGCTAAACCGACTGATTTTGATGAACATTTAAAGACTTTAGAATTATTAGATAAAGCTGAAGAAATATTACCACCAATTATTGAACGGTTAGAAAATGCAGTCAGAGAAACTTTAGGTAAAGATTGGGCAAAAACCTGGGATCTAAATTTACCTAATTGGGAAGAAACACCAGGACAGATAAATATTAAAGTGATTTTGTGGTTGCTGAATTTAGCCTTAGTTTATGACATGATTGAGTATGGGAAAATGCGTTATAATTTATTAGGTAATGGTAATGATTGGTTTCCTGGTAATCGGGCTGATAAGTTAGCAGAATTAGATTTGAGAGAATGTCTAATTAATAGTCCTCATGCTGATAAAATTCCGCAGATGTTAGCGAAAGCTCATGAAATGTTAAAGGGTGAAGAAGTAAAGCGGTTATCTCAGAGTTAATTCGTAAGTATTCAGCTATAGCAATCTTTCATACCCAGATCCCCGACTTCTAAGATCAATTTATCATTTATGGACACAATAAACAAAAGAAGTCGGGGATCTTATTTACATTACTTTTGGTACAACTAATACCTTATCGACACGATTACCATCCATATCCATGACTTCAATTCTCATACCTCGCCATTGAAAATGATCAGCTGCTGTGGGTATACGTCCTAAATGGGTAATAACTAAACCACCCAAAGTTTGATAGCTACCCTTTTCTTCAGTTTTTAATTCTTCTATATCAAAAAGTTCCAAAAAATCTTCTACTGGTAACATCCCATCTACTAACCAAGAACCATCTTCCCGTTGTACAGCTTGTGGTTCTTCCTGTCCTGGTCCTGCGGGAACATCACCGACAATTTCACTCATAATATCATTGAGAGTTACTAATCCTTGAATTACTCCGTATTCATCGACTACTAAAGCGATATGAGTGATGGTTTGTTTAAATAACTCTAAAACTTTTAAACCCCGTGTACTTTCGGGTACAAATATCGGTTGACGCAAACCAATTGTTAAATCAAAGGATTCTTGACGTAAACTTCTAGCTAATAAATCGGTGACAGGGATAATACCTACAACATTATCAAGTCCCTCTTGACATACGGGATAGCGAGAATAGGCACTTTCGGACATTTTCTGGCGGTTTTCTTCGGGGGAATCATCCAAGTCTAACCAAACAATATCAGGACGGGGTGTCATTAAGGAACTAACGGGGCGATCGCCTAACCGGAAAACTCTTTCTACCATGTCCTGTTCGGCTTCTTCAAATGTTCCCGCTTCTGTCCCTTGTTCAATTAAAATTTTAATTTCTTCCTCAGTCACTTGAGGTTCAGTAGAAGGTGTAATTCCCAAAATTCGCAACACTAAGTCTGTAGATGCACTTAAAAGATAAACTATAGGAGAAGCTAGTTTAGCTAAAGCAGTCATAGGTATAGCCACCAAAGCGGCTATTCTTTCGGGGTTATTTAAAGCGAGGCGTTTGGGGACAAGTTCACCGACAATCAGGGAAAGATAGGTAATAACTAAAACCACTATCCCCACAGCGATCGCATTACTATAATTAGCTAAAATGGGTATTGGCTTGATATACTCTTCTAGTCTTTTGGCAATGGTAGCACCGCCAAACACACCATTCAGGATATTAATGAGTGTAATTCCCACCTGAATAATAGACAAAAAATGGTTGGGAGATTCTGCTAATCTCAATGCAGCATTGGCGTTAATATTTCCTTGATTGGCTAACTGCTGTAGTCTGACTTTCCGGGCTGAGACTACGGCCATCTCAGACATCGAAAATATCCCATTCGCTAAAATTAGCACCAAAATTGTTAAAATTTCAAAACTGATGGAAGACATTTTTAAACTTGTCGCTATAAAGAGTAGATGTATCAGGCGATGAAAATTCAGCCGATATTAATTACAGCAGGAGTAGGAATCGTAGGGGCGTTCGCAAAGCGTGCTGTAAGCATCAGCATTCAAGCAATAAATTATCCATTTTTATACAAGGATATTTTCCGAATGCTTCGCCCGTACAAGCTTTGTGTATAGGTTTCAATTTAGATTCTGTACATCATTGATCTGCAATCTGCTGTATTTCTTAGTATCTAATATTTAAGGTGATTCTCTCAATACTTTGAATATACACAAAGTAGTAGTTAAGCTTGATTCTTTCCCCTTCATCGTCAAGAGTGGGATTAAAACTTTTAAAATGGTTGATATAAACTACTTCTAGATTTTTGTATCTACAACAATTTCCAATTTAGCGTAAAACTTATGGCCTTTTCTTCCATTGTGCGTGCTTTGGCGCGATCGCCTCTCACCGCAGAACTCATTACCAAACTCAACAAACAACAGGAATTGCGGTTAAATGGCATTTCTCGTCTCCCCAAGGGAATGGTAGCTTCAGCATTAGCAAACTATGAAGATCAGAATTTATGTGTGGTGTGTGCCACTCTGGAGGAAGCTGGCCGAGTTTTCGCCCAAATGGAAGCAATGGGGTGGAAAACTGTCCATTTTTACCCCACTTCCGAAGCTTCTCCCTATGAACCCTTTGACCCTGAAAATGAACTCAGTTGGGGTCAAATGCAGGTTTTGGCTGATTTGGTCAGTGGTCAATTGTCAAAACAAAAAACTGCCATAATTGCTACTGTGGGGGCATTACAGCCGCATTTACCACCACCGGAGGCGTTTAAATCATTCTGTCTAACTTTACAAAAGGGGATGGAATACGATTTAAATGAGTTCAGCGAAAAAATCACGATTTTGGGCTATGAACGAGTTCCCCTGGTGGAAACAGAAGGACAATGGAGTAGACGAGGGGATATTGTGGATGTGTTTCCGGTATCTTCCGAGTTGCCTGTGCGTTTGGAATGGTTTGGAGACGAAATTGAACAAATTCGGGAATTTGACCCCTCTACACAGCGTTCTGCCCTGGATAAGGTGGAAAAAATCACCCTCACCCCTACCAGTTTTACACCAATTATCAACACAGCACTTACAGAAAATGTAGAGACGTTTCAGGGAACGTCTTTACAAGAAGGAAGTCGGCGGTTTTTGGGGTTGGCTTTTGCAAAACCTGCTTCATTGCTGGACTATTTATCAGAAAATACTCTTGTTGCTATTGATGAACCAGAACAATGTTATGCTCATAGCGATCGCTGGGTAGAAAATGCTGAAACTCAATGGTCCGTAGGGGCGAAGCATTTGGAAGATCAATTATCGGTGGTTGCAAAAAATAGTTCTCCAAATGCTTCGCCCCTACATTTTTCGGTTGAATTACCTAAAATTCATCGAAATTTTGATGAGTGTTTAGCAGAAATTGGCAATTTTAAAAAGTTATATTTATCGGAATTATCAGAAGAAAATAGTGGACTGAATTTAGCGAGTAGACCTTTACCTGTCACCCCTCACCAATTTGCTAAGTTAGGAGAAACAATTCGACAAGAACGCGATCGCAATTTTGCAGTTTGGATAATTTCTGCTCAACCTTCCCGTTCTGTTTCTCTCCTCCAAGAACACGATTGTCCTGCTCAATTTATCCCCAATCCCCGCGATTATCAAGCTATTGATAAACTGCAAATTAATCATATCCCCATAGCTCTCAAATATTCCGGTTTAGCAGAATTAGAAGGTTTTATTTTACCTTCTTTTCGGTTAGTTATTGTTACCGATAGAGAATTTTATGGACAACATTCTTTAGCTAATTTTGGCTATGTCCGTAAACGTCGTCAAGCGACATCTAAACAAGTAGATCCTAATAAATTACGTCAGGGAGATTATGTTGTTCATCGTAGTCATGGTATTGGTAAATTTGTCAAGTTAGAAAGTTTGACAATTAATCATGAAACCCGTGATTATTTAGTAATTCAATATGCTGATGGTGTGCTGAGAGTTGCTGCTGATCAAGTTGGTTCTTTATCCCGATTTAGAACTAATGCAGATAAACCCCCAGAACTGCATAAAATGACCGGCAAAGCTTGGGATAATACCAAGAATAAAGTCCGAAAAGCCATTAAGAAACTAGCGGTAGACTTATTAAAATTGTATGCAGCACGTTCTCAGCAACAGGGTTTTTCTTATCCCCAGGATATGCCTTGGCAAGAAGAAATGGAAGATTCTTTCCCCTATCAACCTACCACAGATCAGCTAAAAGCGGTACAAGATGTGAAACGGGATATGGAAAGTGAAAGACCGATGGATCGGTTAGTATGTGGAGATGTGGGTTTTGGGAAAACAGAAGTAGCAATTAGGGCGATTTTTAAAGCTGTCACCGCAGGAAAGCAAGTTGCACTTTTAGCACCAACGACAATTTTAACTCAACAACATTATCACACAATTAAAGAACGTTTTGCACCCTATCCTGTGAATGTAGGTTTACTCAATCGTTTTCGCAGTGCTGAAGAAAAACGTAATATTCAAAAACGGCTCGCAACTGGAGAATTAGATATAGTTGTGGGGACACATCAGTTATTAGGAAAAAGTGTCCAATTTAAAGATTTAGGACTTTTAGTAATTGACGAAGAACAAAGATTTGGAGTTAATCAAAAGGAAAAAATCAAAAGCCTAAAAACTGAAGTTGATGTTTTAACTCTTTCTGCAACTCCCATTCCCCGAACCTTATATATGTCATTATCAGGAATTAGGGAAATGAGTTTAATTACTACTCCACCTCCTACCAGAAGACCAATTCAAACCCATCTCGCACCTTTAAACCCCGAAATTGTCAGAAGTGCAATTCGTCAAGAATTAGATCGGGGTGGACAAGTTTTTTATGTAGTACCGCGAGTAGATGGAATTGAAGAAACCACTGCAAATTTACGGGAAATGGTACCAGGAGGAAGATTTGCGATCGCTCATGGTCAAATGGACGAAAGCGAGTTAGAATCAACCATGCTGACTTTCGGAAATAATGACGCTGACATTCTTGTTTGTACAACAATTATTGAATCGGGTTTAGATATTCCGCGAGTCAATACAATTTTAATAGAAGATGCTCACCGTTTTGGTTTATCTCAATTATATCAATTACGGGGTCGGGTAGGACGTGCCGGTATTCAAGCTCACGCATGGTTATTTTACCCCAAACAACGAGAATTATCCGATGCAGCCAGACAAAGATTAAGAGCAATTCAAGAATTCACACAACTCGGTTCTGGATATCAATTAGCAATGCGAGATATGGAAATTCGTGGTGTGGGAAACTTGCTAGGTGCAGAACAATCTGGTCAAATGGATGCAATTGGATTTGATTTGTACATGGAAATGTTAGAAGAAGCAATTCGAGAAATTAGAGGTCAAGAAATACCCAGAGTTGATGATACTCAAGTTGACCTGAATCTCACTGCATTTATTCCTTCCACCTACATTACTGATCTTGATCAAAAAATGAGTGCTTACCGCGCTGTTGCAACTGCAAAATCACAAGATGAATTAAAACAAATTGCTGCTGAATGGACTGATAGATATGGTGCTATACCAGTTCCAGCCAATCAATTATTGCGCGTGATGGAATTAAAACAATTAGCCAAAAATCTCGGATTTAGTCGCATTAAACCAGAAAATAAACAGCATATTGTTTTAGAAACACCAATGGAAGAACCAGCTTGGAATTTATTAGCAGAAAATTTAAAAGAAAGTATGCGTTCTCGTTTTGTTTATTCTCCGGGAAAGGTAACAGCAAGGGGTTTAGGTGTATTTAAAGCAGAACAACAATTGCAAACTTTAATTGATACTTTTGGGAAAATGCAAGGTGTTATTCCTGAAGCAGCTTTAGTTTAATTTAGAGGTTTAATTGACTAATCAATTCCTAAAGTTTAAGATAATATAGGACTCATATTTGAATTTTGAAAAAATC
>NZ_JAYGHA010000022.1:63678-66562 GCF_034931405.1 Anabaena sp. UHCC 0451
ATTCCTATATCACCATGAGCTAGATTGAACTAGCATCAGGTTTTTTACCAATTTAATTCACCAAGTTACCAAGTTATGCCAGAAATAAATAATACACCTGCTTATTTGCGCTATCTCCGAGCCAGATTGTCTAATTTATTACGACCTGGTTTTTGGGTGACAGGAATTTTTTTAATAGTTGTGGTGCTGTTAGTTCGTGAATATTGGTTAAATCCAGGGATTTTTACCCAAAATGAAAATCAAAAAACTGATCAAGAGGTAGTTAATCCAAAATCTACTGAGGAAAATACTAAGAAAACTACTCAGGAAACTACACTTTCTGAGGAGGATAAAGCGATCGCCGCAGATATTGATAATATGCCAAATCTGTTGAGTGATGTTGTACAATCAACTGTATATGCAAATACAATTATATTGCCAAGCAATGCCCAGGCAAATAATAAAGAAACATTTTTAGAGGATATAATTAATCAACGCAATACTAATGCTAATCTAGCTAAATCAAATCCGCGTTTGGAGATAGTTAATCAAGTTTCTCCGGTAAATGCAATCAGCACAAAAAATCCCTTTTTGGTACAAGCCGAAAACTTATTGCAGTCTAATACCAATAATAACAGGAATCAGTTTTTAGGTATTAACAATTTTGCCACATCGTCTGCAACAACACAGCCAAATACCGCTGCTAACTTGGTAATGGGATTAAATAATCAGACTTTAAATAACCAACATACTCTTGTAGTTAGTCCTTTAGCAGCAGCCATTAAACAATCAATTAATACAACTCAAATTAGTTCTTCTGGTAATAATGTAGGAGTTAGTCCAAATTATAATTATCACAGTTTACCTTCTAATTCAAGTATAGGTTATGGGCAGCCAAATTATTACAGTAATTTTAATACCGTTCAGACAAAGCCAAATGTAGGAATACCAACAATGGGGATTTATGGTTTACCTCAAAATCCTAATTATGTTCAGTCTCCAAATCAGAGTGTAATCAACTCAAATACTCCGTAGGATATGGCAAATAATAATTAAAGCTGTGAATTTAAGCTCCTCTTTTTATGACTAAATTCTGGATCATATTCAGACAAAACTTCATGAGTTGGAAAGATGTAGACATCTTGTAAATTTTCCCCATCCCATTGAAAAAATTTAATTTCTTCACGGGTAGCTGTCATAGCATAGGGAATTATCACTCTATTATGTTCATACTCAAATTTGAGGATATTTTCAACTTTGGCGGTAATATCTTCTACAATATCTCTAGCTCTAACTTTTGATACTAAAAGTTTATTTCCGTTTTTATCCCAAGCTGTAATATCTGATAGTTCTATTGTTTTGTCACTAAGTTGTGTAGTGTCCATTTTTTTAAATCCTCGTGACATTGACTATTGCAATATCTTCATTATAAATGCGATCGCTCTCAACTCTACAGCAGAAATGCGATCGCTCTCATGCTAAATTAGAAATACGCTATGCACTCTACCATAAGCATCTCAATTTACTACTTACACTGTCACCATTGACTTTACTAAATCAGGAGATGTTGGCTCAAAATGCAAAACCATAATTTGCTCTGAAGTTAAAGCAGCAAATTCGTAGGATTGTCCATTACTATCGCTAAATTCTACTTCAAATACTGTACCATCTGCTAGTATTTCTACTATTGTACCAACTTGACCACGTAACAAGTGATATTCAGGTAAATCAACTGTGAGTGCTACTACATCTAGTAACTTTGGTTCAAGTTTACTCATTGGTTACAACCTTTAAATCTTACAATTTAATATAGCAACTTGTTAATCTTGGAAAATCAGAACCAGACTCGATAATCCAACAACTACGAATGGTTGCACTTTTATTTTGCCTGTTCAATGTAAAATCTACATAGTAACGTTGTCCATGTTGATCACTTTTATTTAAGCAAGCTTCTTGAATTTTAACTTGTTCCAAAATAATTTGGCGTAATTCCTCAGCATTTTCAGCAGTCATACCTAAAATTGATGAAAACAGACGAGCTTTATCCTTTCCTGTGGGATGATCTCGATTAAGGGAGTAGTCACGTAGTTTACGAATGTCAATAACTGCCTTTTCTGCATTTGGGATTATATTTGTTGAATTAGAGCCTTCCATATACTTGTTGATGCGTAGATGAAGCCAGCCGTAGGTATCGCTGTCATTCTAAATCAATGTTAAACTAAAAATATCACTTGAACACATAAAAAACTATGTCTAGTAATACTTCAATTATCAGCGTTTCTCCTGAAATTATGAGTGGTACTCCAGTTTTTACCGGAACAAGAGTTCCTATCCAAACACTTTTAGATTATTTAAAAGCAGGAGATTCAATAGATGATTTTTTAGATGGTTTTCCTACGGTTAGTAGAGAGCAAGTCATTACATTTTTGGAGGAAGTTGAAAAAGCAATGATTAGTAAGGTAGCATAAAATGAAATTGATTTTAGATGAATGTATTGATCGCAGATTAACCAAAGAATTTATAGGTTATGAAATCAAAACAGTTCCTCAAATGGGATGGGCAGGAACTAAAAATGGTAAATTACTGGCTTTAATAGAAAAAGAATTTGATGTTTTTATTACTGTTGATAGGAATTTATCTTTTCAGCAAAATTTATCTCAGTTCAATATCGCTGTAGTTGTTTTGCAAGCAAAGTCTAATAGATTAATTGATCTTAAACCTTTAGTTCCAAAGATTTTGGATATTTTATCTACAGTAGTGAAAGGTCAAGCTGTCGTTATTAGTCTTGAATGATAAGGCGATCGCTCTTACTCTACATCAATAATGCGTTAGCGAAGCTTACCGAAGGTATCGCTCATAACTCTACATCAGAAATGCGTTAGCGAAGCTTACCGAAGGTATCGCT
>NZ_JAYGHA010000022.1:66677-89209 GCF_034931405.1 Anabaena sp. UHCC 0451
GAAATGCGTTAGCGAAGCTTACCGAAGGTATCGCTCTTAACTCTACACCATAAATGCGATCGCTTCGCTATTTACTTAAATTAGTTTATTCCTTTAAAGACTGAAGCAAACTTTTAGGACGTACAGATTTTATAAAAGGATAATTTCCTGGATATTTTGTAAAAACATAAAGTTCATATTCATACCAGTGCATTTCTCCTTTTTCCAAATTACAATTTCGACAAATGACCCATAAATTTTGAAAATCTAATGATAACCAAGGATATTGTGATCTTGGTAACTTATGATCAATACTTCTCCCATTATACTCTCTGTATTTATCATCGCAAATTGGACAATAATAATCGGAATTATCTCTTACCCATATTTTACTCTCTTCAGTTGTTCCACATTCTGAATCACCATTAATATATCTCCAATGATCAAATTTTCTGTAATTCTCAAAATCTTGTTCAGTCAGTTTATGATATCTCTTTTTACCAATCTTATCTGCAAGTTTAAATAATTCCCCAATATCTTTATTTTCTAAGTTCATATTTATTATTCCTATATTTTTGTAGTTCTATATGTTTTTTGATTGCGCTTTTTTGTAGGGTTAGATTTAGTATTTTGACTAAAATCAATAATTTCCATTTCTGTCTGTGGGAACTGTCTATCTATCTCTTCTGCAATTTCATTCAGTTCTTTTGCTAGTTTCTGATTAAAATCTTGTATTTCATCCTCTGTCTGATATTTATTACCAATACGATCCGCTTCTAAAAATAATTCTTCTAGGGTTAAATCTTTAACTTGGTACTTCGCTAAAAAATCTTGAATATTTCTGTAAAGATTAATAACATTATCCCAACCAATATTTTTATAGCCATTTTCTTTTAACCATTTTTGATCTTCTGGAGATAGTTCAATTCTATTTTCTGAGTTATGTTTTTGAAGTTCACGATAACTCATACCTTGAAAAGTTTTCTTTTTATTTTTACTGACAATCATAAATTAATGCACTTTATCCTAGTGTTGATTTTAATAATTTCACTATACCTTTACGTATCTCGCTATCTTCTAATCTCAATAATCCTTTAAACTCTATTGCTAATTTTAATCTAATTTCATCAACTATATTTTTTAAGTCTTTATTTTCTTTCTGTAACTGACTGTTAACTTCAGTTAGCTTTTGATTATTAGAATTTAGGACATCAACCTTATTTTTTAAACTTTCAGTTTCTAAATAAATATTTTGAATCTCTAATTCTAGTTTATTCCTGTCATCTTCTAATTGCTTCTTTTTATTTTCTAAAGCTAATTTTGATGATTCTATATTTTGAATAGATTCTTGTAATTCTAAATATTCACTTTGTAGAAAAGAAAGTTTCTTTTCAGCTTGACCTCGTATTCTTCCTAAAGAAGCATTATTTTTGCCAAGACTAGAATTTTTATCTGCAAAAGATTCTACTAATTTAACTGTAATAGGTTCACTATTAAGAATAGTGAGTAATTTTTCACATTCTTCTGTATCTAGTACATCACTAATATTTTTATTAATTCCATATTTTTCTTTCAGAATAGTTTGTACTTGATCCTTAGATGCCATAAATTCCCTCAAAAACTAATCAATCAAAATGCTTACTTTTCAAATGTGAGTTAACAATTTGAGTTAACAATTTGAGTTAACACTATAACTGGAATAGATTGTATATTGCTTTTTAAAACAGTCGCAACTGTATTAATACTGATTTAACAGTGTGAAATTTAAAATTATTGTAAAGTTTAACTTACCTAAAAAACAGCAAACTCCGTATATTTTCTAATCTCAGGATCTTTAAACCCTAAAATAATATGTCCTTTTGGTATTCCCGCAGCAACCAAATCATTAGCAATTCCCTCCTCAGTGCCATCATGTTGAATCCAAATTTTATAATCAATTAAATCAAGATGTAATAAAGTTCCATATATCCGATAACCATTTTCCCAACCAGTTTCTACTAATAAATAACGATCATTTTTTTCATCTAATATCAATTCAACTTTAACCTCTTCATCATTCCCAAAAAAATCAGCATATTCTTCGAGAATTTTTTTAATGATTTGACGATATTGATTAGTTAAGGAATTCATTTAAGTTTAAGATTGCAATAAACGAGTAAATCCTTCTTGCTCAAAATGTCTATCAGTCGTCAAAGCTTCCCTAATGCCTTTCTTCCGCATCAACACAAAACTGATAGCATCACACAAAGAATATGTTTTATCTTGTCGAACTAACAATAAATCCATTGCTTCCCGATGCAAAATCTCATCCACCCAAACCATCTCTACATTCGGATTTTCCATTAATTCCAACGAATAAATTAACACTGTTGAACGCGGAAAACGTCGAACTAATGCCAAAGCTATCAACTCAGCGAGAACATAGTTATGTGTGATAAAACGACCGTTATAATTAGAAATTAACCCAACTGCTGTTTTGTGTTGAGCTTCATCTTGATGGAGAAAACAAAGCAACCCTGATGTATTAAGTAACACGATTACAATTTATACCTTATAAGTCATTATCATAAGCCTTAGCGAGATCAGTATCAATCCCTTCATTATCTGTACCTGTAGCGTAACCCAGACTAATAACACCAGTATAGCCAAGCAAACGCTGACGTGCTTCCTCAGCATCGGATTTAGGACTAACTGACAAACTATACTGACGATTTAGGGAAGCAGCAACTAATTCGGCTACTGAAAGTCCCACAGCACTAGCTTGTTGCTGCAAAACTGTATAAACCTCATCATTCAGTTCCAAGGTTAATAATTGGCTCACAATTGTTAAGCTACCTTAAATAACTTTCAAGTAATTATAGCTTTTTTCTACTTGAGAACCTAGAAAAATAAAGCATAATTAACCTTTATAACCATTAACTACACAAAGAAAAATCACCATGAACAAACAACCCATCCGCGTCGGAGTCCTCGGTTTTGGTGGACTCGGACAAGCAGCAGCAAAACTCCTCTCCAGCAAACGGGAAATGATTCTCGTCGCAGCCGCAGACCAAAAAGGCTATGCTTACTCCACAGAAGGCTTAAACACCCAAGCTTGCATCACCACCTACCAAAAACAGGGTACAGTCGGTTATTTAGAACCCTTCGGTACATTAAGCAATAACAGCATTCAAGACCTTATTCAAGCCACAGGTGACGCTGTAGATGGTTATTTCCTGGCTTTACCCAACCTCCCCAACGACTTTATCCCCAACGTCGCCAAAGAATTTATCAAAGCTGGTTGGAAAGGTGTGCTGGTGGATGCTATCAAACGCACCAGTGCAGTTGAACAACTTTTAACCATGAAAGACGAACTGCAAGCAGCAGGAATTACTTACATGACTGGTTGTGGTGCTACTCCTGGACTATTAACCGCCGCCGCCGCTTTAGCTGCTCAAAGTTACGCGGAAATTCACAATGTAGTAATTACCTTTGGTGTGGGAATTGCTAACTGGGAAGCTTACCGCGCCACTGTTCGGGAAGATATTGGACATATGCCCGGTTATAGTGTAGAAGCTGCTAGGGCGATGACAGACGCAGAGGTAGAAGCCTTACTAGATAAAACCAACGGTGTGTTAACTTTGGAAAACATGGAACACGCAGATGATGTGATGTTAGAAATTGCCGGAATTTGTTCACGGGATAGAGTGACAGTTGGCGGTGTCGTTGATACTCGTAATCCCAAAAAGCCCCTGAGTACCAATGTGAAAATTACCGGACGCACCTTTGAGGGTAAAATTTCAACTCATACCTTTACATTAGGCGATGAAACCAGCATGGCTGCTAACGTCTGCGGTCCCGCCTTTGGTTATCTAAAAGCAGGTCAGGAATTGCATCAACGGGGCATTTCTGGCTTATTTACCGCTGCGGAAATCATGCCTAAATTCGTAAAATAAAAGCCTTTTCAGCCTCTCTCCGTGTCGGGGAGAGGTTTGAAGAGGGGTCAAATCACGCGGGTGGAAATTCAGAAGCAGAAAAAGACGCTGTAACCTCTTCCTCAACCACAGAGGGGGGTGTTTGGATGATAAAGGGTAATTCTGCACCGATTAAACCCCGTTGAATGCGTTCTAATGTTTGATTAAAAACCACAAATAAAGGATAAATAGTATTTGCACCTTCGCTTAAAATATGACTATGACGGAAGGGCATAATCCATTCATATTCTTTATCTAACCAAACTTGGCATTGTCTCCATCTTCCCAATAAATCGGAAAAGTCCTCATGGGGACGATGAATAAATAATAAAATTTCTGCCCCAGTTTTAATTTTCCATTCCGGGTCACACATAATAATGGAAATATCACAGGGTAAAGCTATTGTGTGTGAAGTTTTAGCTTCGATATCACGAATACGGACTATGGGTAAAGGAATAGTAATCACACTTTCAGCGGGACGACGCAGACTAGGAATCATTTCCAAGTATGGACGATGTTGTTTAAGGAGAGCGATCGCTGCTATATGATTGCTATATTCAGATAAACTAGCTTCATAAAGAGATTTTTGTACAGCCATAATATTAATTCAAACTTCAACCTAGAGCCTACGCCACGCTACGCGAACAAAATTGCAAATAGATTCTTATCTACTAAGTAGAACGACGTGAAAAAACAAAAGTATTTAACAAAATGTAAAGTAGCCTAAAAACCTCTTCACTCTTGCCTTTTGCTTCTTGCCTCTTGCCTTGTCATAACGACAAATTCTAACGCAAACCTACTTAAATGAGCTTTTACGCAAGTGTTATATTAAGCCTATCGCCAGACTCAACATAACACTTTTCGAGATCATGATACTGTTTACCTTGATAGAGCATTCTGCCTTGATGCACTAATCAACCAAGGGCTTCAAATACTTTGAACATCGGCAAATACATTGCCAGCAAAATTGTACCAACCATCCCCCCAAGAACCACAATCATTAATGGTTCTAGTACACTTGTCAATGATTTGACTGCCTGTTCTACTTCATCTTCATAGAAATCGGCAACTTTCATCAACATTCCATCTAATTCCCCTGTTTCTTCCCCAATCATCATCATCTGCACCGCCATAGCCGGGAAAACGTCACCTTTTTTCAAAGCATCACTAATCATACCCCCTTCTTGAACTTCTCGACGAGCAGCATCTATGGCGTTAGCAATAACTTGGTTTCCTGATGTATCCCGGACAATTTCCAGACAACTAATAATTGGTACACCTGAACGAGTTAAAGAACCAAAGGTACGACTAAATCTAGCAACTGAAGATTTTTGGATTAAATCACCAAATAGGGGAACTTTAAGAGAAAGGCGATCAATAGTTTCCTTACCGACACGGGTTTTGTAATACTGCTTATAGGCAATGCTGGCAGCCATAAAGGCAGCTATAATTACCAAAGACCAATAACTTCGTAATACTTTACTACAAGTCATCAAAAATTGTGTAAGTGCTGGTAATTCTACTCCTAGTCCTTCAAAAATTTCAGCAAAAATAGGAATTAGAAAAACCGTCATCCCCACAAAGATAGCAGTTGCTAAAAAACCTACTACTACTGGATAAGACATAGCAGATTTGATTTGGTTTTGTAATCTAGCCATATCTTCTAATAGTTTGGCTAAACGATTTAAAACCTCATCTAATACACCACCTATTTCTCCGGCTTGAACCATACTCACATACAAACCATCAAAACAGTCTGGATGCTTCCGCATAGAATCAGAAAGGTTAACTCCCGTTTGCACATCTTCACAAATCTCTGTCAGAGCTTTTTTGAGTTTCGGATTGCTGCACTGTTCGGACAGTACACCCAAACCTCTAACAATCGCTACACCAGCATTTACCAAAGCAGCAAATTGACGAGAAAAAACTGCTTTGTCTTTCACGGAAACCTTAACAAAGGAATTCTGAATTTTCTCTAAATCAAAGCGTGATGCTAAACTTTGAGATTCTTTGAGGTCTTGAACTACAAAACCCTTGTCTCTGAGATTAGTACGTGCATCTGTTAAAGAATCAGCAACGAATTTAGCAGTTCGGGATTTTCCTTGAGAGTCCCGAATACGGGCTTGGTAAGTTGGCATAATATTAATTCAAAATTAGGTAATTGGTAATTGGTAATTGGTAATTGGTAATTGGTAATTGGTAATTCAATTTTGGATTTTGGATTTTGGATTTTGTTAACTCCAATCTAAAATCTAAAATCTAAAATCTAAAATTTTTCTTCCCAGTCCCCAGTCCCCTGTTTAACGTTTTACACCTGCTGGTGGTGCTGTTGCACCAATCAGACGTTGAACTTCATCTGGTTTAGAAGTTTTAGACATTGCGGATTCAAAGGAGATAGTTCCAGCCTTGTACATATCAGCTAAAACTTTCTCTAGAGTTTGCATTCCCAATTTACCACCAGTTTGAATAGCTGAGTAAATTTGGGCTGTTTTACCTTCCCGAATCAAGTTAGAAATAGCGGGAGTGATAATCATAATTTCTTGCGCCATTACCCGACCATATTCACCTGGTTTGGGATTTTTCTTGGGTACTAAAGTTTGGCTAAAAACTGCCACTAAAGAGTTAGACAATTGTACCCGTACTTGGGTTTGTCTTTCCGAAGGGAAAACGTCAATAATCCGGTCAACGGTTTGAGAAGCAGAACTAGTGTGCAGTGTACCAAATACTAAGTGACCTGTTTCTGCGGCGGAAATTGCCAAAGCAATAGTTTCCAAATCCCGCATTTCTCCTACCAGAATGATGTCTGGATCTTCACGTAAAGCTGCTTTTAAAGCATTAGCAAAGCTTTTCGTATCTTCACCTAATTGACGTTGGTGAACTAAACTTTTGATTGGTTCGTAAACAAATTCAACAGGGTCTTCAACTGTTAAAATATGTTCTGCTCTAGTGCGGTTAATTAAGTCAATCATTGCGGCTAGGGTAGTGGTTTTACCTGAACCGGTCGGACCTGTGACGAGAATTAATCCTCTAGGCTTTTCAGACATTTCCCGCACTATATCTGGCAGACCTAATTTTTCAAAGTTAGGAATTTTAGAACTTAATGCTCGTAAACAAGCAGCATAAGCACCACGTTCTTTATAGACGTTTACCCGGAAGCGAGCTAATCCTTTGACACCATAGGAACAATCCAATTCCCAGGTTTGTTCTAAGGTTTTTCGCTGGGTATTGTTGAGCATACTAAAAATCAGCCGTTGACACTGATCTGCCGTCAGTATGTGATCACCTATGGGAGTAAGATGACCACTAATGCGGAAGTAGGGAGGCAAACCTGCGGATAGGTGCAGATCCGAACCGCCCATATCTATTAACTGCTCCATCAAGTCTTCAATCATGAATTCCATAGTCTTGCTCCCTTTTAATTGAAAATGATAAAAGTAGTATGGCTGAAGCCAAGCGGCATTATCAGTAGTAAATAAGAAATTGTTACCTTTTGCTTCCTGGTTTCTGCTACTAATCTATAAACCGAGGTGTCATACAGTAAGGACAATCTAGCCATTCTGCTTGTAGTGTGGCATCACAAGTTTTACAGGTAAGACCACTCTTCCGTTTGGCTTTTAATTCAGCTTCCAAACCTGTATCTGTATATACTACTCGCTCTACTTCCTCCAGAGTTGTTGCACCTTGACGCACCAAGTTAAGGCTATAAGCAAGCAAGGTTTTCATACCTTCTTCAATGGCTACTTCCTTAATACGTTCTGTGGGTGCTTCTTTATTGATCAGGGTTTGTAGATTTTCCGTAATTCGCATAACTTCATAAACACCACAACGCCCCTTATAGCCAATCCCATTACACTTGGGACAAACCTGAACTGTTCCTGGACCCTGGGCTATGACTTCAGGTGGTATAGTGTTGGCTTTGTAGAAAGTGACAGCGCCTTCTTGAGAAGCTGATAAACCGTAACGGGCTAGTTCTTCCGGTGTGGGACTATAGGGAACTTTACACTCTGAACAGACACGGCGCATTAAGCGTTGTGCTAATACACCGATGAGGGAACTGGAAACCATGAACGGTTCAATACCCATTTCTCCCAAACGAGCGATCGCCCCTGGAGCATCATTAGTATGTAAAGTAGTTAATACTAAGTGACCTGTCAGTGCCGCTTCAATCGCTGTTTTCGCTGTTTCCTTATCCCGTGTTTCACCCACCAGTAACACATCTGGATCTTGTCTTAAAAAAGCCCGCAGTGCCGTAGCAAAATCCAGTCCCTTTTCCCGAATTACCTGTACTTGAGTCAACCCCGGCAAACTGTATTCAACCGGGTCTTCAACGGTACTAATATTAATTCCAGGGTCATTTACTTCTGCTAGTGCAGAATACAACGAAGTAGTCTTACCAGAACCAGTCGGACCAGTTACCAAAATCAAACCAAAGGGCTTACTGACCATATCCTGAACTATATGTAAAGTCTCAGGATCTGTAATTAACTTATCCAAACCCAGTTGAGTCGATGAGTTATCCAAAATCCGTAGACAGATTTTTTCGCCATAGCGACTGGGTAAGGTATTCACCCGGAAGTCTACTTTTCTACCGTCAAAAACTCGGCGGATACGTCCGTCTTGAGGTAAACGTCTTTCAGCAATATCTAAATTAGAGATAATTTTAAATCGAGCAGTCACCGCCGGGACAATATGTTTCGGCATGGGTCGGATAGCTTCAGATTCACGCAAGACACCATCTTTACGAAAACGAATTCGTAAGTGGTCTTCTTGCGGTTCAACGTGAATATCAGAAACTGAATCCCGCAAAGCCACAAAAAGAATTTTATTGACAAGACTAATAATAGGTGCATCATCAGCATCCTTCATGGCTGCTGTCAGATCAACCTCTGAATCTTCTAAGCTCTCTTGAACTGCTTGGAGATTCAGACTTTCTATATCCCCAGAGATGTCTGTAATTTTTTCTTGTTCTCTTTTTTGTTGCAGAACAGCAAACTCATCTAAGTATTTGTTAATCAACCGCTGATAATCTTCTGGGGTAATGACCATCCGCTGCAAAGACAAATTTTGGGGACGCAAGATGCGGTTAAGGTCGTCAGAAGCCTCGAGATTATCAGGATCAACCATCGCTACCAAGACAGAAGGAGGGTTGCGGTCTTCGTGTTTTGACAAAGGTACTAAAAGGTGACGACGACAGACATCTACTGGTATCAAGGTCTCAATCAATTGTCCCACCATCAGTCCGCCAATTTGATTAACTTCTGGATCGAGGGATTCAACGCCGTAGAGTATTTTTAGTTCAAATAAATACTGTTTCTTGTATTCTCGGAGAAACTCAGGTGCTAGTTGTTTCCCAGTGATTGACTCCAATACGTCTGTCAGCATTTTGCCAGATTTGCGGCTTTCAATCAGCGCCTGCCTCATTTGTTCATTGTCAACATAGCCTGATTGCACCAGCTTGTTGCTGAAGGACGAAAACTCTGTTCTTGTGGTGAGCGCCGTGCTGCGCCTTTGTGGTGATGAGTAAGTCATAAGCAATGAGTAAGGGAAACCTCTTATTACAGTATTCCCACACTGTAGTCAATAATTCTCATGGTGAGTGTATTAAATTTCAGTTTAAACATTTTTCTTCTTAAAAATTTTTATTATTCTGCCGCTGCTTGAGGAAATAGGGAGATGAGGCGATGGCAAAAATCACCTTCTACCTGTTTCCTCACCAGGGATAGTGGAAAGACTACGCGAATCCGTTCACCATTTGTCAAAATAAGAAGATGGTGATATCGGCTTTAGCTGCAAGCCATAAACAACAAAGCTCTTGTAGAAATATTGCTGGTAAGAGTGGAGAACAGTTAAAAGGTTACACGGCAAAGGAAAATTCTCGCCCTTTTGCCTTCCTCTTGACTATTTCCTCGACTTCTGCAAGTCACACTCATCACCTAGCAAGATACAGTAACCCTAAATGTAAACCATGAAATAAATTCCCAATTCCAAATCCCCAATCTGAAATCGAGCCTCTGTCTTCAGACATAGTTTGAACCAAAATCTACAATTGCTTCAGGGATAGTCGTAAAAAGAATCTGGGATGAGTAGATAATGATGGATGAAAATAAACAAGTAAACAATAAAAGTCAGCAATTGGGCGAACCAATAGAGGTAAAGCAAGCAATGAAGAGCGACTCCCCAGCCGAAATTAACTCTCAAGAATCTGGCAGCGATGTGACTGAGCAGATGGCAGCCCAAACCAATGTATCGGGAGAAGCTGCAATCACAGAAGAACATGGTGTCGCTGCGGCAGAAACCACAGAAGTAGATACGGCAGCTGTAGCACAATTGACTCAACAACTTGAGTCCCTGAGAATGCAACTCGACGAGCGTAGCACTCAATATATGCGGATTGCCGCAGATTTTGAGAATTACCGCAAACGGATCTCTAAAGAAAAAGAAGAGATGGATACACAGGTAAAAAGAAATACAATTATGGAGTTGTTACCTGTAGTTGATAATTTTGAGCGGGCGCGGGCGCATCTCAAACCACAAAATGATGGAGAGATGACAATTCACAAAAGTTATCAAGGGGTTTATAAACAATTAGTGGATTGTCTCAAACGATTGGGTGTGTCACCAATGCGTCCTGAAGGTCAAGAATTTGATCCTAATTTACACGAAGCCGTCATGCGAGAACCCACTGATGAACATCCAGAAGGAACAGTGTTAGAAGAATTAGTACGAGGATATTATCTGGGCGATCGCATACTGCGTCATGCAATGGTGAAAGTGGCTGCTCCCAAGGAAGATACACCAACAGAACAGGAAGATGAGTCTGGTCAAGAAAACAGTTAAGCTGTATTCACTTGTCTCACTGACTGAAAAGTTCTAGATTCTCATCAGGGCAAGAATCACCTTTCTTAAACAAGATAGGGCTGTAGACTCTTTATTAAGGTTAATCAGCCCTACGAATTTCATCCAAGATGCGGCTTTTCACCAGTTGTAAATATTCTGTCTAATTGTATTTAATTGCATTTATAACAGAATAATTTACTCAGACCTTAAAATGCACTTTTAGCCCTGAGCAAAAAACTATAGCCCGCAAAAATCACGGTAAAAGCACTCACTAAAAATACTGACAGTATGGGAAAAGTTATTGGAATCGACTTAGGCACTACTAACAGTTGCCTTGCTGTTGTGGAAGGTGGTCAACCGATAGTGATTGCCAATTCCGAAGGGGGACGCACTACTCCTAGCATTGTCGGATTTGGTAAAGGTGGTGATCTTTTGGTTGGTCAGCTGGCCAAACGACAATCCATCACTAATGCTGAAAATACAATCTACAGTATTAAAAGATTTATCGGTCGCCGTTGGGATGATACGGAAATAGAACGCGCTCGTGTACCCTATAACTGTGTTAAAGGACGAGACGATACTGTTGATGTGCAGATTCGTGGACGTAATTACACACCTCAAGAACTATCCTCGATGATTCTGCAAAAACTCAAACAGGAAGCAGAAAACTTTTTGGGGGAAGAAGTAACTCAAGCCGTAATTACCGTACCTGCATATTTCACTGATGCTCAAAGACAAGCAACTAAAGATGCTGGAACAATTGCTGGTTTAGAAGTTCTACGGATTATCAATGAACCTACAGCAGCTGCTTTAGCTTTTGGATTGGATAAGCAAGATCAAGAACAACTAATTTTAGTATTCGACTTAGGAGGCGGAACTTTCGATGTCTCTATCCTGCAACTAGGAGATGGCGTTTTTGAAGTTAAAGCCACCAGTGGTAATAATCAACTGGGTGGAGATGACTTTGATAATTGCATTGTCCTTTGGATGGTAGAGCAATTTCTAGAACAAGAAAAGATTGATATTTCTCAAGATAAAATGGCACTCCAACGTCTGCGAGAAGCGGCAGAAAAGGCCAAAGTTGAACTTTCTAGCATGATCAATACTTCTATTAATTTGCCATTTCTTACCGCTGACAAAACAGGACCAAAGCATCTGGAGATGGAACTGAGCCGTTCTAAATTTGAGGATCTCACAGGCCATTTAATAGCTGCTACTATCGAGCCAATGATTCAGGCTCTTAAAGACGCAGACCTCAAACCAGGAGACATTGATCGGATTATTTTGGTGGGTGGTTCTACCCGCATTCCCGCAGTCCAAAATGCTGTAATTAAGTTCTACAATGGCAAAACTCCTGATCGCTCTATTAATCCTGATGAAGCAGTAGCACTAGGAGCAGCAGTTCAAGCTGGTGTGTTAGGTGGAGAGGTTGATACACTTCTCCTTTTGGATGTTACTCCCCTATCTTTAGGGCTGGAAACTCTAGGGGAAGTATTCACTAAAATCATTGAACGTAATACGACAATTCCCACTAGCAAATCCCAGGTCTTTTCTACAGCAGTTGATGGACAAAATTCGGTGGAAATTCACGTTCTCCAAGGAGAACGGGCAATGGCTAAAGATAACAAAACTTTAGGTAAGTTTCTCTTGGCTGGCCTTCCTCCTGCTCCCCGTGGTATACCCCAAATTGAAGTAGCTTTTGATATTGATGTTAACGGTATTCTCAAAGTTGCTGCTCAAGATAAGGGTACTGGTAGAGAGCAGAGTATTCGGATTACCAATACAGGTGGTTTGAGTCAAGCCGAAGTAGAACGGATGCGACAACAGGCGGAATTGTTTGCTGAGGAAGACAAAAAACGTAAAGAACTGATTGAACTTAAAAATAAAGCTGATAATTTGTTACTTAGTTACGCATCTACATTGAAAGATAATGGAGAGTTTGTCGGTGAAGAGATTAAAGCTGTTGCTAACGAGAAGGTGGTTAAACTCCAAGAGGCGATGAGTGACACAAATATCTCTTTGTCTGTCTTTAAGCCGATGGTCGAGGACTTCCAACAAACTCTATTTGCTATCGGTACAGATGTTTACAAGCAAGCTAATAGTTCAGTAAACAGCCAACCGCAAGAGGAGGAAGATGAAGAAGAAGATTTTGCTGATATTTCCTTAACTCTGGTGGAAGAAAGTTCCGCTACAGAAACATCAATACCACAATTCAATTTTGATTTTGATGAGGATAATACTGCTTCGGCTGATTATGAAGCTATAGATTAGGTTGGGTAATGGGTTATGGGTAATTGGCTGATTCACATCCGTTGTTCCCCTACCCTCACCAGGGTAGGTTTTTGACATTGAGATGATATGGGAATTAGCAATTACCTGGTTACGCCATTTCTCCAGTGAGTTATCGCTCGCCAATATGCCCCAATGGGAATTTGATAAATCTCAATAAAAATCCAAACCATAATTGCTAAGTGTAAAAAAAATGTCAATAGTGTCCAAATATAAGGTATCCAAGAAAGAGGCACATCAGGATTAGGCGGAAAATAATAAGCTCCTATGCCAATTAAAGTCGTGGGGAAGATGACAAAAGCAACTGCGGCTAATACGTAACCCCAACCTAATTCTACACCTTCTAATTGTGCTTGATTCCACTGAAAGCCATTCCATTTCCACACTAGGGGTGGTTGTCTAGAAGGCATCTTGATTTGCTGTGATTCCAAATTGACAGTAAAAATTTCTTGACAAAAGTCACAATACATAGCCTCCATCAAAGGCATGGAAGAAATTTTACCGATCCGACAAACTGGACAGGGATAATCTTCTTGAAAATTTAAAGCTGTCGAGAAAATTTTGGAACTGTTCATAATCAAACTGGTAGTTCTCACATAGTCATAAGTTAAACTTACAAGCAAGTTAATACAAAAAATTAATCGGCTGCTCCTTGGTTTAGGCATTACTCTAATGGAACACTGGCAATTTCTGATACAGAAACAGGGCGATCGCGATTGGCAACCCCTGGAATCGCCAAATCTAAGAATTTCAGCAGGTAAGTATCGAGTTTTAGCTCGTTCTCACCTGCTTAATACAGATATAGAAGTGCGGGTAATTCACTCCTCAATCCAGGAAGTTCCACCCAAACGGCGAATTTTTAAGCGTTTGCGTCGTACTAATGCAGATGGACTCATGGCGGTAATTCCCTTTACTGATCTTAAACCAGGAATTTGGGAGTTACGATGCTCTGGCGACTTGATGATGGATATGCTGGGTAAATCCTGGCAACATAGTCTCATTCTGAAAGTTTTACCCTCAGAATTGAATGAGCAACCACTGTTAGGTGCTGGTGATCAGGCTGACAATGGAATTGAATTAACATTAACTAAGGAAGATGAATCGGTTGTTATTTTACCCAACAACCTTGATATCCATGCTTTGTCAACAGAAACAGAAGAAGAGAGAATTATTAATCAACCTGTCAACCCAGTTTTATTCAAAGGGGAGACAGCAGAACAAATTGTCCAAAGCTTAATAGATTTAGCTTTACCTAGTTCGGAATCCTGGGATGCTGCTATAGATGATGATATTTCACCATTATCCTCACCATTACCGCTCAAGCTATCTCTAGAACGGGATACTTATGTTGCTAGTTGGGGAAAAACTTTAACAGTAAATGGTAGTGTGGAACTGGCAGAAACTGAACATCTGCAAGATGCAATATTATCTACAACCAATCTTGATCAACTGCAATTAGTGACCGAATTGCGATCGCCATCAGAGTCGAAAATCTTTACTCAATTCAAAGAGTCTTTGATAGATCAAATCTTGCCTTTTACATTTAGTAGCATCATTGCGATTCCTAGAGAGTGTGAATCGAAGTTGATTTTGGCAAATATGAGTTTATATGGCGCAGTAAGCAATGGTGCTGAAGTCATACTCTTAGGCAACTATTCTTTCATAATTACAGCAGATGTCACCGAATTACTGACCATTACCTCCCAACAATCTCATCTAAACTTGTTACCTGATAACTCATCACCAACTCAGGATGAGGCTACAGAAGTAGAAGCACCTGTGAGCGTAGGTTTAGAACTTTTCAATCTGGTTAAAACTCCTAAATTAGCTCAGTTTCATATTTTAAAACCAGGTGCAAATAAACCTCTACCACCACGAATTAAACCAATAATTATTTTAGATGGATTTTCACCAGCACTACCAAAATTGCCCCGGATTCACAAAAATGCCTTGTCTGCATCGGATGTAGCTATTACTGGTAATTCTGAAGGTAATGTTAATATATCTAGTCCTGTTCCCCCCATTAATTTGGAAAAGTTGGCAATCAAACAGGTAAAAACTTCTTTTCCTTACTTGAAACGCTTAAAACCGACACCAGAACCGGCACTAGAACCCAAAGAAAACCTAGCAAATACTCTCGAAATTCAGTTATCTGAACCAGAAAATCAACCCGAATTATTGCCGAATTATGAACATGAGGAATTAATCACAGCAGAAATTACAATAAACAAAACAGAAGCATCTCCTCTGATTCAAAAATGGATGAAAACCCAAGGATATTTAGGGGATGAAGGAATCGAGTTGGTAGACCAAAATAATGATATGGATAACGATCAATCAACCCAGGAACTTCCTTTAACTTTGAATGATGAAAATCCTGTTGTTGAAGATGAATTACTTCTAAGTTTAGATGCAGAAATAGAAGAAGTAATAGATGTGCCTGAACATATGCGTCTAGATACACTAGACACAATTGAACCAACCCCAGAACCAGAATTATCGGAAAATATCTCTAATTTGTGGTCTCAAGAAATCGTTCTCGATGATACTTATGTGATCTTGAGTAAAGAGGAGAATCATCAGCCTCCTGAACTACAGGAAGAAGAACTTGTGGACTTATCCCCTCCACTGCTAACATCTTTACCCACACCTCAACTGTTTCTACCCAATGGTGAATTGTTAGCTGGAACATCTATAAAAGTGCGCTTAGAACTGTCCCAAGCATCATCAACAGTCGTGGTGAAGTTATGGGTAGAAGATTACCAAACTCGTGGATTATTAGACGGACCTCATCAGATCCAAGATTTGCGGCCTACTCCTTGGGGAAATTGGGAAGCCATAACTCAATTAATAGTCCCTTTAGGCTGTGTGGAAATCTTGGTCGGGGCGATCGCTCTCGATTTGACTACCCAGCAAGAAAGCCATAAAGTCACAGTAGTTAAAACTGTTATCCCTCCTGACTTACCAGTGATGGAACTCGATGAGATGCTGGGAATGTAAACGGTTTTGTTAAAAATCTTGAGAATTTCCAAATAGAAGAGGAATTTTGCAGTAAGCTCCTAAGTGAATTGTAGTGTGACTTCAGAGGACTCTTTATTATGTCAAGTTCATTTTTACCCTCGATTTTGGCCTATTCTTCATTTTTGCCTTCTATCTTCGTTCCTTTGACTGGTTTGGTTTTACCAGCAGTAGTTTTCGCGTCTTTATTCTTATATATTGAAAGCGACGATATTGCTTAATTAGATCATAGGTTATAGGTATTTGGTAAGTAATACAACAATTAATTACCAAGTACCTATACCTGTACTGATTATTTCTGGTTTTGCTTTGTATCGGAAAATGTCTGATCAAGTTTGGTTGTCACAATTGCAGCAACATCGAGCGATCGCCGTGATTCGCGCCCCCAAAATGATATGGGGTGAAAAAATGGCTTTAGCGGTAGCATCAGGGGGAATGGGGTTAATAGAAATTACCTGGAATAGCGATCGCGCACCGGAATTAATTTCTCAACTGCGTACTGACTTACCTGATTGTATTATTGGTACGGGTACGCTGTTTAATGTGCAGCAGTTAAAAGAGGCGATCACAGCTGGGGCGCAGTTCCTCTTCACTCCCCATACTGACCCCGAAATGATCAGAATCGCAGTATCTGAAAATATCCCTATTATCCCCGGCGCACTTACACCTACAGAAATTGTGACCGCTTGGACTCAGGGCGCAAGTTGTGTGAAAGTATTTCCTGTACAAGCTGTGGGAGGAACTAGCTATATTCAAAGTTTACAAGCACCCCTTGGTCATATTCCCTTAATTCCTACTGGGGGTGTGACGTTAGAAAATGCTAAAGATTTCTTACAAGTTGGCGCAGTAGCTGTGGGGTTAAGTGGGGAATTATTCCCGAAAAAATGGGTATTAGAGGAAAATTGGCTGGCGATCGCCAAGCAAGCCAAAAATCTCATACGGAGGTTAAATTAGTAGTGAGGTGACTTACCAATCAACAATCACCAATAATAACGAGGAGTGTATTTACCATGACTAGACTGATTAATCCTCAGTGGGTGCGTCCATTGAAAATGTTACTCACAAGTGCATTCATTTCGGCTAGTATTTTTAGTTTCGGCTCGTCGGATGCAGTTTGGGCAAATCCCGACAACAATAAAATTGCTACAGCTATTCAAACACTCAAAGAATCTGATCAACGCTGGATTCAAATTAACCTCTCCGAGCAAAATTTAATTGCTTGGGAAGGTAACAAACCTGTATATGCAATCACCATTTCTTCCGGTAAAAAATCTACACCTACTCGCGTTGGGACTTTCAAGATTCAAACTAAACATAAAAAAACTCGAATGCAAGGTAGAGGTTATAACGTTCCTAATGTCCCTCATACTATGTATTATCAAGGCGGTTATGCCATTCACGGAGCATATTGGCATCATAAATTTGGGACACCAGTCAGTAATGGCTGTGTCAATCTTGCACCTAATCATGCTAAATGGGTATTTGAGTGGGCTGATATAGGAACTCCGGTGGTGATTAAAAAATAGGGTAAAGAGATAGATCCCCGCCTTCTTGGAGAAGCAGGGGATCTGATTTATTAAAAGACTCGATGCTGTAAAGATGGCATTTGTCGGCGGACTTGTTCAATTCTACTAGGTTTAATTTCTGCGATCGCCACTCCCGCTTTTTCACCAGCATCAGCTAAAATTGTTCCCCAAGGGTCAATAATCATGGCATGACCGTGGGTTTGACGACGGGCATAGTTAGTCCCAGTTTGTGCTGGTGCAATCACGTAACAGGTATTTTCTATTGCCCTAGCTTGTAGTAATACTTGCCAATGGTCTTTACCTGTAAAAGCTGTGAAAGCAGCAGGAACAAAAATTACATCTGCTCCCTTATCTGCTAAATGGCGATACAGTTCTGGGAAGCGGACATCATAACAAATAGAAAGTCCAATATTACCCAAGTTTTCCGAGAAATAGACTGGGGGTAATGTTTTACCAGCCATCACGGTACTAGATTCTTGATAGGTGTTACCATCAGGGACATTGACATCAAATAGATGTACTTTATGGTAGCGAGCAAGTTCTTGACCGTTAGGATCAACAAGTAAGGCTGTGTTGTAAACTTTACCTGCACTATCTACAGGTACAGGGAAGCCGCCGCCAAGAATGGTAATTTGGTAGCGTTGCGCCATTTTGATCAGAAAGGTTTCTGTTTCTTTAGCGATGATATCTGCTTGGGCGAGTTTATCTTTTTCCTCTCCCATAAAGCAGAAATTTTCTGGCAAACCCACCAACTCTGCACCCTGACGCACAGCCAGATCAATAAATTCTTCTGCTTGTGCCAAATTTTTCTGTAAATCAGGCACACTGGTCATTTGAATAGCGGCGGCTAAATAAGACTTCATAGATTCAACAACAAACAGTGGATGACGGGATAGATTCTCAAATATATCGTTACTTCCAGATTGGTGGAGGCTAGTCAGAATTGCGGAATTTACGCTTTTCTGAAAAATACTTACTCAGCTATCCCTAGCGTCTTATCTTAATATTCATGTTGATTCTAGGAAACAATTTACAGCTATTTTCAAGTTTACCTCAGTTTCAACTGCTGTTTTAAAGCCGCTGGCAGATTCTTCGCTGCTTCTAGTCCTTCTACCTCTTCCCAGTTAGTATTCTGATCCCAGCGGATATCACCAAACAATTCATCACTGAAGTTAGCACCAATTAAGTATGCACCGCTCAGGTTAGCACCTTTCAAATTTGCCCCACTCAGGTCTACTCGACTCAAATCGGCATCTTGAAGATTAGCATTACTCAAGTCAGCACCTCTGAGGTCTGAGCGAATCAAGCTCGCACCGCTGAGGTTAGCACCACACAAATCAGCTTGGATTAGTTTAGCGGCTATCAAGTAGGCATTGCTGAGGTTAGTTTGCAATAAATAGGTGCGGCTAAGTTCTGCACGACTGAGGTCTGCTTGGCTCAAATCTGCACCACTCAGGTCTGCTTGGAAAAGGTAAGTACCTCTCAGGTGTGTAGCACTGAGGAATTGCCCAACTATATTTTTAAAACCTTCTGTCGGTAAGCAATTACAGTAGTTAATAATCCGCAGTAAATCTGATCTCAAATTATCGCCTTCAGTTTCACCAGAGGGATAGAAAATTATGTATTCTTTGAGGACATCATGTTCTTGAGCATATCGCTGTAATTCCAACAGCAAAATCATCACATTTAAACCTGCATAAATATCTACTTGGCGCTGACCTAAATTTTCAATTCTGTGATTTTGGTTGTCATGTTGTAATTGTCGCAGCTTTGTTTGGGCTAAAGTCTCTGTTGGTGAATCAATAAATTTTCCTTGAGACCAGTTATTATAAAAGTTACCTAAAACTTTAAATAAATTGATCCAATATAAATCGGGAATCTGTATGAGTAAAGCAATTACATCTTCGACAATTCCTGATGTGATTTTACCAAAACCCAGCAAATCATAAATTTGCCAATTCATTTGTTCAATTGCGTCATCAGTATTAAATCTTGACCACTCTTGCAGAGATTTTGTTAACTTCTCCGCAAACAGAAATTCACTCAGACTTTGATGATAGCATTCGATTTTGTTTGCTTGTTTTTGAGCAGGAAGAAAATACAAATTATTCAAAGCTGCTTGAATATCTGTGTGTTCGACGTGTAACCGGGATTTAATCATTGAGATAGAGCCAAATATTCCCCCAGCTTGGACAATAGCAATAGCAGCTTCTGTGAGAATATGTTTTAAATCTGCTTGGTAGTTTTGATTTTCTTGATTATTGACATCACTATCATCTGCGACTGATGGCTGCTTGGCAATTAACCACTTGATAAATTCTTGAGAAATTATAACCTTGGCAGTTTTTAGACTAGCTTTTTCTAGCTGATCAAATGCTAAAGTTTCATCTCTATACATTACTGCTAATAAATGCAGATACAGCGGCTCAAAAGCTAATTTATTTATAGCTACGGGACATTTTTTACTTGCTAAAAATTGCGCTAAATCTGTTTTTTTACCTTGGTGACATGACAATAAATTCCATTTTTTTAGCCATTTTTCTTGGAGTTGTTGATCCATTTCCAGGATTTCTACTCGTTCTAAATTATGGGGTAAGTTCTGAATATATTGTAAAGCGTTTTTTCTGCCAGTAATTAAAACACGATGCCCCATATCGGCTTGATTTTTACATTGATGCTGAAATGCAGCGACTTGTTGAATAAATGCCTCTAAATCAATACGCAAATCATCGAAACCATCCAAAATAAATAGAAATCGTGTATTTTTATGAGTCAACCAATTATGATTGTTGTCAATAAAATTAACTTTTAGCTCCGCTGCCAAAGTATCCTCTAAAGAAGAAGCTAAAGTGTCAATATCTTTTAAATTAATTAAAATTGGTGTCCATAGAGGATGCAAATGTTGCCTTACCCAATCAGCAAACATTCGACAAAATACACTTTTACCTCTTCCTGATTCACCTTGAATGAACATCACTTGTTCTAATTTCTGTTGATTCAGGAGAACTCCTTTTGCCCATGTTTCTATATCTAAAGAATTGATTTTTTGATCTAAAGATTTCACTTTAAGAGGAATATAAATATCTTTCCAAGCATAGCTTTGATCAAAAACTTGGGCTAGTGGCTGAGTAGCAATATGTGTTGTTAAATAGTCATTAATACCTTGAATTATTTGCTGTTCTTGCGGCCATTCTCGATCATAATTTGTAATTAAATTTTTAATTTTATCATCTACATCTATCCAGGCATTAATAATGTAGTTTTGAGTATTGGCAGCAATTCTTTTGGTTAAAAGATTAGCTAAAAATTTTGTGACATTTGGGGATATTAATCTCACTAATAATATTTGATTAAATGCTGTCGCTAACTCTGATTCAGAAAAACATGAAATTGTATTTTTAGCAGTTTTATAATCTAATTCAATATTTTGAAGATTTTGGATTTTTGCGTTAATTTCTTCCAGATTATCTACTAAATTACTATCCCAATTTATCGCTGGGTATAAAGACAAAATTTCTCTGATGCTTTGTAAATAAGCTGCTTGACTAATTATCAATACGCAGTCTTCTAAAGTAGGAGATTCTGGGGTTATCTCAACATATAAATTCAAAAAATTAACCCCAAGTGATAAATAAGATAATTCTCTATCTACCATTGGCGCTAAAGGTAAACATAGCACATCTAATAATGAAGAGGAATTTTGCAGTAGAGGTTTGACGACTTCTAAACTAAGACTTTGTTCGTCAATAGTTGGTATCGCTGCTAAAACTGCTTTACCTGTATCTGTTGTTGTATTCAGACTAGCTTCTACTGAAAAAGATTGCTGGAATTGCTGCCAAATTTGAGAGAAAGTCTTTTTCATGCGTTTTAACGTGTCTAATTGCTTAATCTTATTCAGCCTAGCGTAGCATTTTTGACCTCTAAATGGAGTCAGATAGATAATTAGTAAAAAAAATTAACATTACTTTTACATAAGTAGGCAATTATCACAGTCAGCAGTTAGTTTTTTGCCAACTCTTGCCTGATAAAGATTATAGAATGTCAAAACATCCTAATTACCCTAGCAACTGCTACATATACATGAAAAAGTAAGCTATTACCTTACCCTTTTGAATACGTAGAAGTTAAGGGGTTAAGCTTTAGTTTTATACTAGTAAATAATTTAATAATTTTGCTGACGGTTAATCCAAATACCCCTCAAACCAGCCTTTTTTGCACCATGATAGTCATCTGTAATGCTGTCGCCAATGTGCCATGCTTCCTCTGGTAAACAGTTATGACTTTGCAAAGCAATATTAAAAATTTGTGGATCTGGTTTAGCGGTACGGACTTGTGTAGAAATGGTAATTGATTTAAAATAGTCCTTTAGTCCTAAGCTTTGTAATACAGAGTATAAACGAGAATCAAAATTAGATAAGACACCCAACTCAACTCCTAAGCGTCGCCAGTTTACCAAAGCTAAAGACACATCTGGATAAACAAACCAAGGTTCAGCAGTGCCAAAATGGATATAGAGTTCGCTAAAAAAAGCTGAAAAATCGGCAAATTCCTGGAGAACTCCCGCACCTTCAAAGGTATTGAGGGCGATAATTCGCCACCAGTCAAATTCTCGCTGGGGAATGTCTTTAATATCTGGGTCTAGAAATATCGGTGGTGGTGCATCTTTAAAGCTTTTGAAAAATTCTTTGTTGAGAATTTCGGGGGAAACTGTAACGCCAAATTCTTGGGCTATTTGACTATAAACTATTCCTACACTACCTTTGACACCAAAGAGTGTGCCTACAGCATCTAAAAAAATAACTTTTGGTTTTTTCATAATCCCCACATTTACCCCTCAACCATAGTGATATAAAAATTTTACCGATCTTCAGGAGTCAGAAAGCAGGAGGCAGGAGTTTTGTAGTTGTTCTGTTCCCTGTTCCCTGTTCCC
>NZ_JAYGHA010000022.1:89315-103895 GCF_034931405.1 Anabaena sp. UHCC 0451
TGTTCCCTGTTCCCTGTTCCCTAATTCTACTGAGAAAGGGTTTTAATGATTGGACTAACCAACCAACTAAACCCAACTTTTAATTGATGTTCTAAAGTTGGTAATCTGTACAAGTAAGCTAACCGACGGGCGAGGTATGCTAAAGGACCATCTAGTTTAATTCCCAAACCTGTGAGGGTAGCGTTATCTATTCCCAAGGCCATCATTTCTCCTAACTGTTGATAGTGGAAGGGAAGTAAAGGACGATTGGTTAAAGATGCCCAAATGTTCCAGGCGGTATAATCGGCTTGTTGAAATGCTACTTGAGCGGTGGCGGGTACTTGCTTTCCTTCAGCATCAAGACAGTCTGCTAAGTCTCCTAAAGCGAAAATTTCGGGATGTTCTAAAACTTGTAGTGTGGGTGTGGTGGTAATTTGACCGCGCTGATTTTGCTTGAGGGGTAGATTTTTTACTACTGGGGAAACTTTTGTGCCGACTGTCCAAATTACCAAATCCACAGGAATTGCATCTATTTGATCTTTATATTCTAGAGAGATGGTATCTTCTGCAATTGATACTACTTTGGTTTCTAAATCTATAAATACTCCTCTAGCATCTAAGGCTTTTTTGGCGGCTTCGCGGTTAAATTCTGGGGAAGTTCGTAAAATTTGATCACCGATTTCAATCAGGCGAAATCTGCCTTTTGCTCCGATTCTGTCTGCAAGTTTACAAGCTAATTCTACGCCACTGTAACCAGCACCAACTATGGCAACACGAATTTTTTCAGGATTTGATGCTTCTAATATTCTTAGGCGTTCTTCGAGGTGATAAGCATCAGTGATGGTACGGAAGGGATAAGCGTGATTTGCTGCACCGGGAACTAAATCTAGGGGTGTTTCCCCACCTAATGCTAAGACTAAACGGTCATAGGAAATTCCTGGGCTATCTTGTAACTGTACTCGGTGCTTATCAATGTCAATTTCGGAAACGGTGGCTTGATGAAAGTTTATACCTGTTCCTTGTAGCAGTTCTTGGTATGGTGGGGCTATTTCCCAGGTTTGGAGTTCGCTGGTGAGGAGTTCATAAAGTAGGGGAGAGAAAACAAAGCGATCGCTCTGATCTACTAAAATAATTTCAGGTTTTGGTGTAGTTTCCCAGGGTAACTGTCCCAGGCGTAAGGCGGTGTAGAGTCCACCAAAGCCTCCACCTAGTATACAAATTTTTGTAGTTGCTTGAGTCATGGTTTTTATAGAAGGCTAAATCCCAGCAGGTTCATTTATTCTTAGTGTAATGATTTATTGCGCTCTATTGCCATTAGCCAACAATCCTGATATTTACCTTCGTGTAGATCATGACAGAGTAACAGCTTAACTTTTACAAACCCACATTTTTCATAGCAGCGAATAGCACGAAGATTTTTGACGTTGGGATCAATAACAATTTTAACAGATGGCAGTTGACTAAATATATATTCTATAGTTAAAGAAAGCACTTTTGTACCAATTCCCTGATTCCAATATTGGGTTTCACCGATAAATAAGTCAATTCCATACACATAATTGGTATCTGCTAAAGAATACATTTCTTGAATATGTGGTGGTAATTGATTCAGTTGATAATATTGTAAATAACCAATATCTAGATTTTGATATGAGAAAATGCAGGGAATAAGAGGTTCTTTTCCTAAAATTCTGGGTTGATAGGTTTTGATCACTCTTTCTAAATCATAAGGCTCATCTCTTCCTCCATAAAATTCTAATACTTTTTCATCTGTGCGCCATTTCTCCATTAATTTATAATCATGTTTATGATCTTGCATGGGACGAATTTTAATTTCGTCTTTGATAATTAGCATAGATGATATTTACAGAACTTTTCTTGATTGTAAGCTGTCGCGCTTTTAACTTGCACATCAAAGGCAGGATGCCTACAGCACAAGAGTACAGATGATGTTATTTAGCGATGGCTTCACCCACCGTAGCCATCACTCTTCCGGTGGCTGACCTCACAAACAAAATCGCGTCTCTAATGGGACTTAAACATTTTTGGGTAATAAATAAGCCTCAAATCCTTACAGTACAGGGAAAATATCCAAAATTTACAAGATGGTGCGAAGTTTTGCAATACCAAAATTGGAATAGACTTGATTTCCTATCGATTTATGTGATAGCCTAAATTTATATCGAAACTACTGTTATCCGATAGAGTTACTGGAGTTAAGTAACGGAGTGACAAGCGCACGCTGGAAAACTCTAGTTTTTAGCAACCGTAAATTTCCTGTCTTTCAAATTAATTTCATAATTTTATCATGGGGTTTAATTTGTACTGTCCTCCTCTGGAGGAGATAAATTCATAATCTTTTCACTAACTTCCCCTATCGCCGTTCAAGCAGATATTAATCTTACAAAAAAGAGGAATTTCGATGATTAATAAACAATTATTTTCAGAAAATTCATCTACTACCAATTTTGATCAATTTACTCAACATTTCCCTGTCACTCTCCAGTTAGAAGGCACAGATCCTGGTACAGGTGGCATTAGAATTACCGATTCTGGCACTACTGCTGTCCGTAGACTTGATGCAGCGAGTAATGCAACAGGTGATGCAACAGCGATAGGTGATAATGAAGGGCCTCGTAGCAATCACAACTCTGAAGCAGCGCCCAAACTCAAAGCTATAGACACCATTCCCAAAATGAAGAAGAGGAATTTATTTGTCCTCTTAGGTTCGTTCCTCTTTGTCCCGGTAGCCTTCCTAGCTATGGTGGTTGTAGTTGTCCTGCTTGCGCCAATTGTCGGGGATCAGGAATACTAGGCAAAGGAGAAGAATAAACAATTAAACCCGGATTTCTCACCACAATTCTCAAAGCTTGATAAAATCTCGATTCTGGTTTTTCACACTGCATGAAAAAATGACCTGTCAAAAATGCCCAAAATAAATTTTGCTTAAGGATTATGGGGAATGCGTTCACGGGACTTGTGAGAAATGCGGGTTTTACCTCTTGACCTTAATTACCACCAGACATAACAGCTTTATGATGTATAGCTGGGTCTTCTGGTTTTCTATGCCAGTTACCTTCCCTGTCTGGTTCAAATTCATTGTGAACACTATTCCAAGCTACTTCTAAAGCATCATTTTCACTCATTCCATCACTTGTAGCAGCATTGAAAGCAGCAACAAAAATCTGTTGTGCGTGTTGTGGTAGTCTGTCTTTGATGTCTTGAGGCAATTCCTCTACTTTACTATAAGTCATAAACCTACACCGACTATTTGAGTTGGGTTCATGTTAAATAAATAATCCTACATTTTCATCTTTCTATAAGTAGAGAATTATAATTCCATACTTTTGATAGAGTGCTATATGGGTTGGCTGATTAAGCCTGGTGTAGATGTTATCAAATCTGGTGTCTTTATTTATGCTATTTAAATATTCCTGAATGGCTACCAAGTTACTATCCCATCCCATTTTTCTGTCATCCTAGCACTAATACCCGGTACTCTTTCTACATCTTTTAAAGATGTGAATTTTTGTTGTTGACGGGCAATAATTATCCTTTGGGCTAATTTTTTACCCACTCCGGGGAGGGTTTCTAATTCTTCTTGTGTTGCTGTATTGAGATTAATTTGTTGATTTATTAAATTGGGAATAGATGATTGAGTTTTAATTTGCGGACATTGCTTGAATTGATCATCTATTTTGGCTTTAATTCTTGGTGGTAAACCTGGTTTAATGGTAGTATAAAGTCGGTTAAATTCACGCTGATAATGTGCAGTTAGTGTAGGATTTTCAATGATAACTAAACTTTCATCGTTACCATGATTAGCTGCTTCTGACCAATTATGTGAACCTGTAATTACTGTTTGGTTATCAATTATTGCAAATTTATGATGTAATAAATCACCTTTTGCTAAAATTGGTACTCCCACGGTAGAAATAGGATTTTTCCAAGGATTGTTATCAATTTCATATCGACAATTTTCACTTAAAGCCAAACCCATCATATCTAACGCTTCACTGTAGGAACGGTAAGCAAATAGTGGTTCAATTAATGCTCTGATTTCTACAGTTTGATTATGGCGGTTTTCGAGAAAATTAGCAATTTTTTGCTCTGAAAATACAAATAATGCTAAATCTACATTTTTACTGGCTGTATTTAAGGTTTTAGCAATTAAACCATTACTCGAATTACCCCAAGGTTGAGTTTCAGAAATGGGGGAAAAATTGACAGTAATTTTGCTATTAACTAAATTGATTTTTTGAGGTAACCGCGCAGGTTTTTGCAGTCCAAATTTACTATCTGGTTTTCCTCCTGGTCCATCACCCCACATCAAATTAAATTCTTCTGTAAATAAACTTGCTAATTCTGGACTATCAATTTTTAATAAATTATTGGCATTACCTAAACTACTAGGATTATTAAAGTCTCCTGAAGTATCACTTAATGTAAAATTAGCAGAAGTAATGATCACAAAGCGATTATCAACAATTACAAATTTATGGTGCATTAAACTGCTACCCTTTGAACCATCAGCAGTATCATCTATCCAGAGAATTTTGCTATTTTGGATAATTACTAAAGCATCACGTTGACTAATTTCATCGGATGTGATTTGATGATCTTGATTGATATCAACAAATTTACGAAATTCGTTATATCGGTCTTTTTCTCTTTTTTCTAATTTCTGTATTTCCGTTGTTGTCAAACTACTCCAAGGACGAGAATAGTTATTTTCTAAAATTAACCGGACTTTAACGCCAGATTTGTGTTTTTCTGCTAATGCTTGGGCAATTTTGGGTAAACGCAATTCTTGAACTGCTATATCTATCGTAAATTGAGCTTGGGAAATAATATCAAGAATCTGTTTCTCTAAATCATCTCCTAAGCGGGTTTGCTGACGATAACTTTCTTGATATTCTGAAGATTGAGAATGATTGAAGTAAACTTGAATTAAGGGATCTTGCGGTAATGGTGCTAAAAGCTGATTTGAAGATTGGACTTGTTGACAACCAGAAAGACTGAATATCAAGAGCAAAATATAGGAAAAATATTGGTTTTGGGAAAAAGTAGACACAATAATCTGATACAAAGAAATTAAATGTCAATGTATCTATTATTTCAAAATATTGTCCGATTAATCATGTAGAAAAGTAACTTTATTGACTCAATTATTAATGTTATGCAAATATATCTAGATTACAGTGCTACTACTCCTACTCGTCCCGAAGCGATCGCTGCTATACAAGCAGTATTAACTCAACAGTGGGGTAATCCTTCTAGTTTACATGAATGGGGCAACCGTGCAGCATTAGTTGTAGAAACAGCGAGGATGCAAGTTGCAGGTTTAATAAATGCTGTTCCTGAATCAATTATTTTCACTTCTGGAGGAACGGAAGCAGATAATTTAGCGATTATGGGTGTGGCTCGATGTTATTCTGTACCTCAACATATTATTATTTCTAGTGTGGAACATTCGGCTATTTCTGAACCGGTGCGAATGTTAGAAAATTGGGGTTGGGATGTCACCCGTTTAGGTGTAGATGGACAAGGTAGAGTTAACCCAGAAGATTTAAAATCAGCTTTACGACATAATACAGTTTTGGTATCTGTAATTTATGGACAAAGCGAAGTAGGGACGGTGCAACCAATTTTAGAATTAGGTAAAATTGCTAAAATACATGGTGCTTTGTTCCATAGTGATGCAGTACAAATTGCTGGACGTTTAGCGATAGATGTGAATAATTTACCTGTAGATTTATTGAGTCTTTCTAGTCATAAATTATATGGTCCATTGGGTGCAGGTGCTTTATATGTGCGTCCAGGTGTGGAGTTAATACCTTTGTTGGGTGGTGGTGGCCAGGAGAAAAAATTGCGTTCTGGGACACAAGCAACACCAGCTATTGCGGGTTTTGGGGTAGCTGCGGAGTTAGCGGGAAAGGAATTGGAAGAGGAAAGAATCAGATTAATAAAAATGCGCGATCGCCTATTTTCTCTTTTAGCAGATGTTCCCGGTTTAATTCCCACAGGTGATATGATTCATCGTTTACCCCATCATCTGAGTTTTTATTTAGAATATGCAGATGGGGAAAAAATCAGTGGTAAAACTTTGGTTCGTCAGTTAAATTTAGCGGGAATTGGTATTAGTGCAGGTGCTGCTTGTAATAGTGGTAAATTAAATCCTAGTCCGATTTTATTAGCAATGGGATATTCTCAAAAAGCCGCTTTGGGAGGAATTAGGTTAACATTAGGAAAACAAACAACGGAAGCGGATATTGATTGGACTGCGATGGTTTTGAAACAGGTTTTACAGAGGTTGGTAAATGTGGAATTGGTAAGAAGTTAACCTCTCGTTCCCAGTCTCAGACTGGGAATGCTATCATAGAGTCTCTGACTCTAATCTTACTACAAAAGGCAGAGCCTTTAATAATTCATACCCATACAGAGTATGGGAACGAGTAAATTACCAATTACCAATTATGTATCAAACAGATCCACCCCGTTCTCCTCAAGAAGTATTACCAACGATGTATGATCTCAAAAGTGAAGACCCAGAGGAAAAAGGTTTGCCAGATCAATTTCATTTATTACAACCCCGTTTATTAGACGAAACTTTTAAATCTCCTGTTTATCCTAGCGACAAAATATTTACCGCTAGTGATATGAATTTATATTATGATCCCAATCATCCAACATGGTATAAAAGACCAGATTGGTTTGTATCTGTGGGTGTTTCTCCTCTTTATAAAAATGGCGATTTACGTTTAAGTTATGTAATTTGGCAAGAAGGAATTACTCCTTTTGTGATTGTTGAATTACTTTCACCAGGAACAGAAAAGGAAGATTTAGGACAGACTTTAAGAGATGTGGAAAAACCGCCCACAAAGTGGGAAGTTTATGAACAGATTTTAAGAGTTCCCTATTATGCGATTTTTGACCGTTATACCTATACATTTAGAATGTTTAAATTAGATGGTGGTCGTTATGCGGAGATAGATTTATCAGCGTCAAATTATCGTTTTTGGATACCAGAAATAGAGTTAGGTTTGGGAGTTTGGGAGGGAACATATAATAATATTCAACAACCTTGGTTAAGGTGGTATGATGTTTCTGGTAATTGGGTTTTAACTCCTACCGAAGAGGAGAGAAGACAAAAGGAAAGATTGATAGAACAATTAAGAAAGCTGGGTGTTGAACCTGATATTTAATAGATAATTGGTAGCATCTGGGAAACAAGAATTTCTAAATCAGGAAAATCTAAAGGAGATATTTTTTGATGTTCTGTGATAATTTCTTGATTTTGATAACCTTCATTTGTGGGATTTCTAAATACAATTAATTCGCGTTTGACGACATCTAACACCCAATAATCTTTAATTCCTGCTTGAGAATAAGCTTTAGCTTTGATTTCTGTATCTAATTTGAAACTGCTATCTGCAACTTCAATAATTAAATAAATTTCATCTGTTGTAGGATGATGATCTGCATAGTCTAGGGGATCTATTTTGACTACAGCAATATCTGGTTCTGGTTCAGACCTTTCATTTAATTTTACAGGGTCTTGAATCGCTATCCAAGCCTGATTTTGTAAACGATTTTGTAATAATTTATCTGTTCTTCCCACTGCTGAACGGTGGGCTGTTCCTTTAGCAACCATCCAAATTATTTTCCCTTCTAATAATTCTACTCGTTCACTTGGATCAAATATTCCTGCTTCAGCCATTCTGTGGTATTCATCAACAGTCCACAGCCGCAACTGTAAGGGTGATTCTGTGGTTTGCATAGTTAGTTGAGGTAAATATTTATTCTCTATTATATTATGTTTTATTTGTCTGAATCAGGATGTCCAGGATTTAAGGATTTACAGGATTTTTTCTGACATAATGGAGATAAAGAAACTGTGAACGGATAATGATTACTCAATTAATGGTTCAACCCTCATCTTTAATATCTGCTGGTATGAAGATGAGTGAATTTGGTAATATTTATCTATTTAGATTTACCGATGAGTTACAGTCCCGTTTTGAAGAAATTTTAGATAAGAAAAAAGGTGATACGCTCACTCTCGAAGAAGAAGCCGAATATACAGGTATTTCGGAGTTACAGCGGATATTCACTTTAATTAATGCTCAAATAGCAGCGAAAAGCAAAACTACTTTCTGCTAGTGAACTCAATCCAAATGCAAAGCTATTTTCCCTATTGATGAACTTTTATAAACAAGTTGCAACAATTATTATAAAATGAGATATATTTCTATATATATTCGGTTAAATATAAGGTAAAGTATAAACTATGAAAATTCAAGGAATAATTAAAGGAAATACCATAGAATTATCAGATGTAGTATTAGATAAAATTGTGCTACCTGATGGAGTTAAAATTTCCATAGAAATACCAGATGATTTAATCATTAAAAGACCCAAATGGCAAGAATGGGAAAGTATTATAGGTTTATGGAAAGATGATCCTGAAATTGATGAAATTTTTGATATTATTGATCAGGGACGTCATCAAGATTTAGGACGTGAAGTTAATTTAGATTAGGTTTATAAATTTCAAGATTGATTTGAATAAATCCGAAATCATGAATCATTAATAATAAAAAATCAGGAATTTATGTATTTACTAGATACTAATATTTGTATTGCGATAATTAAGGGTAATGATAATGTTGTATCACATTTTCATGAAAAACATGAATCTTCCTATCTTTCGACTTTAGTATTAGCTGAATTGTACAAAGGGGTTTATTGTTCAAGTAAGGTTGAGCGTAATTTGGATAATTTACAAAGGTTTGCTAGTCTATTGCCAATGATAGATTTTGATGAAAAAGCAGCTATTGAGTTTGGAAAAATTCAGTATGAATTGAGGAAAATTGGTAAACCAACTGGACAATTAGATGCTTTAATTGCTGCTGTCGCTATTGGTCATAATTGTATTTTAGTAACTGATAATACTCGTCATTTTGAAAATATTAGTAATTTGTTAATAGAAAACTGGTTAAAATCATAATTACGAATAAGGAGATATTACTGATAAGCAGATTAATTTTATTTTGGAGGATTTTTATAGAAATGAATAGCAAAAGGCAATAATAGTTAAGATAATCAATGTTGGGTTTCGTGTCCTCAACCCAACCTACTGAATTTTGTATAAGTCTTAAAGAAGTTACATCAATTTTTGAACCCTTTTTTAGCCATTAAACCTAATTCTCATAGCTATTTAATCTATCTTTACTAGTGGAGCGATAATTGGATCAACTATCTTTTGACCTAGTTCATTGAATCTAATTGCTAAAGAGATTCTTTTTCCCAATTCAAAAATATGAGTCACTTGACCACCACCAAATTCTTTGTGAATTACACGATCACCTATATTCCAAGGTTGCGGTAATTGTTTCTGGGATTTATTATCCTCTTGCAGTTCAAGTTCTCTAATTTTATCCAGCGCATATTTGTAAAACTTCTGATCACCTTGTTCATAAAATAAATCAGCAGCTTGTTTAAAATCCGCAATTGCACCTTGTTTATCTCCTAGTTGGGAACGGGCTACCCCGCGATAGTTATAAGCTTTGGAAAAATTTCGGTCAATTTTAATAGCTTGAGTGTAATCCTCGATTGCACGTATAAAATTTCCTAGATCCAAAAAAATGTCACCTAACTCATAGTAAATATCAGCATTATTAGGATTAAGTTGCAATGCTTGATTAAAATTAGAAATAAAGCCTTCATCATCAGCACCATAAAAACACTCAATACCTAATCTAATATATTCTTCTACCTTATGAGTGATTAAACTATCTAAATAGCCACGTAAACCACCAGGATAAAGTAATTCATCTATTCCCACTAAAGCTTTAACACCATAAGAGTTAATTATATTGGTTGGTAAAAATCCTGCCAGAATTAGGTTATATTCAGATTGAGCCTCGCTGACTTCCTCTTGAATTAAAATACAAACTAAAACAGCATTTTTTTCAATTTCTTCTCGGCTAATTGACCATTTAATTGTGTCAAAATTCCCATAACGGGCTTTAACCTGAATACCAATTGATGAATCAGAAGTTAAAGTAAAATCAATTTTTCCATCTCCACCAATGCGTTTTTCATAATCAACCTCAGTGACAAAATCACCTAAACGACTTTTAACAACTTCCTCACCCAGTTTTCCCTTCAAATTATTGATAAAAACATCACGAATAGGAATTGAAGAACTTCGTCTATATTTTTCAGCCATATTCCAGCAAAAATCCCGTAATTGCTTTAACCTCTCTCCAGAGATAACCGTCAACTCACTATGCTGGCCTTCCTTCTGACAATGGAGTAAGTCACCTGATTTAATTCTGGCTATAAAATCAGTCTGTTGTGCTTTGAGAATAGTTATCCAGTCCATTTGTCAAAATTCCCCTTTATCTGACAAAGAATATTTATTTTAGTATTCCCTCTTTAGCAGCAAAAATCACCAATTTAGATCACGAATTAGCCTCTTAACCTATCTCTTCCAGAAGCTACAGCCAAAATTAACACAATCTACAATATTTAAATTATCATCCTGTAAATCCTAAAATCCTGGACATCCTGATGCTGACAAAATTTATACCTGATTACCCCACAAGCAGCAATAGAACCGGAAAAATAAAAAGCTGAACGACTTGCGGCTAAACTTGTCTAACCGCACCATTAAAAATGCCTACAGGGAAACTAATATTCCTCCCCAAAAGCTAATAAATGACCAACAAAAGATGGTAATAAATAAACTTTGCTACCAGGGAACACCTAACCAGTTCATAGGGTGAATACCAGTGATCCAAGAAAGGGTTATACCATGATAGGCGATCGCCCTGCAATGGTTTTAAAACAAGTTTTACAAAGATTAACAAAAGGATGTTTGAAAAGTTTTGGGCGAATATAATATGGCTACGCTACACAAGCCAAGTCTATTTACGTGGACTCATGAAAAATCGAGGGTTTATAACCCACGGAGGTGGGTTTTGTTTGTGTAGCCGCGTTCGCCTTTGGCGTGGCGTAGCCATATTATATTCGCTTTTCAAACACCCTCTGAGGCTAAAAATCCCCGACTTCTTAAACTTATTCTGTATATGAGAGACAGTTAACTAGCTTTGACATTGATATCCATCAAATTTTCAATCAAGGCATAAACATCACTACGACTGAGTTTTTCCTTACCATTAGCTAAAGCATCGAGAGTACCATGAGCTAAGGCCAGAGGAATTTGGCAGAATTGCAAAGCCGGTCCAAACGGTAGAGAGTTGGTATAACTATCAGCCAAGGCCAGATTACGACGAGCATATTTTTGCAGATTGTCGTGATTCCAACCTTCTGGAAAAAAGTCTACACCACGAGTTAAATCCTCAGTATTATTGCGGAGAATATTTACAGCCTGTAAACCTCGGCCAAAACCAATCGCTTCAGTCCGGTTGGTTTCTGTGCCATCATACCAAGACCATAAATCTGATAGTAACAAGCCCACAGCACCTGCTACCCCAAATGTATAACGATCTAAATCAGATTCCGTCTCAACTTTCCAGTTAATTTCTGCCCAAACAGCCATCCTATCTGCCATTGCGGCGGTTGCATCCCAAATGCGAGGTGCAATGCTTTCAGGTGCTAAAATTGACCATTCTCTCACCCGCAGACTCACTTCTGCCAAAGAATCTTCGTATCCACTAAATCCTAGAGAAAAAGCATCTACCGCAAAACCATCAACCCCAGCTTGTAATGTCTGGCTAATATTTCGCAACAGATGTATCTTGGTAGCATTGTCCAATTCTGGATGATCTTCAATTTCATCAATGGCACGCATACACAAGTAGGCTGATGCAACTGCTTCTTGTAATCCTGACGGTAAAATACTTATTGGGATATAAAAAGTTCGACTAGTTTCTTTGAGGATTTGCAAGGCATCTCCACGTAAATCCATTTTGTCACTCCTCTCTTGATGTTCACACCAGATGAATTTCTGTTTTTTGATGATACTGGATTTAGTTTCTACTCAAAAATTTGCAAAACTATCTAGTATTTCATCTAAAAATTAATAGTTTATGGTATTCCAATTAACAAAAATCTCAAATCTATCGAATTCTAGTCTAGTATATAGGGTTTTGGTAACAACCACTTTTTGTTGTCATGGGTGATTTCAGTTTTTTTAGTCAAAAAAAATAACTGTTTTATCAAAATTCATCTGTAGTTTAGGTAAAACGAACGTTGAGAATGATGTTTTTTGACTAAGTAAATATATTTACTTTTTTATACTCAGCAATAGAAGTAAAATGTATTCTAAAAAACAGTTTTTAGAATATAAATATGCAAATATTTACCAACTTAAATGGTAATATTTCTCAAACTGTACTGTGTATTAATTCTTATGAAAGAAAAGTTCTCAAACCACCTTTTATCAGTGAAAAGAAGACGCTTAATAATATCAATTGCTACAGCATTAACTACGATGCTCATAGCAATTGGTTTACCAAACCTATCTTCAGCCCCTGTCGTAGCGCAGTCCAATACCAACGTACTTGTATCGGCTGCGGCAAGTTTACAAGATGCTCTAGAAGAAATTAAACCCCTATACCAACAAACCAACCCCAACATCAAAATTACGTATAACTTTGGCAGTTCTGGTGCATTGCAGCAACAAATCGAACAAGGTGCGCCAGTAGATGTTTTTATATCCGCTGCAAAAAGACAAGTAGATGCTTTGGAGCAAAAAAATCTTTTAGTTCCTGGTACTCGTAGCATCATCGCTAAAAACCGCCTAGTTTTGGTTGTACCAAAGAATGTTTCTGGTGTTAGTAGTTTCTATAATCTCAAAGATGAAAAAGTTAGAAAAATTGCTATTGGTGAACCTAGAAGCGTACCCGCTGGACAATATGCACAACAAGTTTTGGAAAAGTTGAAACTTTGGGAACAGATAAAATCAAAACTGGTTTATGCTAATAATGTGCGTCAAGTTCTAGCATCTGTAGAAAGTGGAAATGCAGATGCAGGTTTAGTTTATGTGACTGATGCAAAAATTTCCAAGAACGTAAAAGTTGTAGTAGCTGCTGACGAAAAATATCACTCCGCCATTATTTATCCATTAGCAGTTATTAAACGCAGTAAAAACCCTGATGCAGCTAAGAAATTTTCCCAATTTTTATCTAGCGATAAAGCTAAAGCTGTATTCAAAAAATATGGATTTATTCTGCCTTAGTTATAAGTAAAGGTCAAAAATTTTTCACTGATTAAATAGGGAGCATCCCAATTTTGTAAAAATAAACCCTGGCTATTAGAAATAGCAGCTATACAAACCAAGTCCGCCTACGCGGACTAATAACCCAAGGAGGTGGGTTTTGCCTGTGTAGCTGCGACTTTCATCTGAAGCTATTTGGGTTTAATAAAATGGCTGAATAAATTTGCATATATCTTGTTCCCAGTATCTCCTTATCTCGTTCCCAGTCGGAGACTGGGAATGTTATATAGAGTCTCTGACTCTGATTTCATATAAGGCAGAGCCTTTATAATTCATTCCCATACAGAGTATGGGAACGAGAATATTATTCTCATCAAATATAATCCTTAATCTTCGCTAACTTTGATGTGTCCAAATGATTTAGATATCCAAGGAATAGCGATAAAAATTCCGGCTAATACTAATAAAAATAGAGAAATTCCAAAAATTTGGTCACGGGGAATTTCTAGTACACCACGTAAAATTATCTCTCGCAAAGCAGAAACAATAGTAATTTCTACTGCTGCACCTACAGATATACTATGTTCTTGAATATAATCAACCAAGAGCCTAAATAATTCCACAAGTATCAAGATAAACAAAATATCAGATGTAACTTGTCGTAAATCAAGTGGATGCAAAAATGAAAGGAACATATCTCCTAACCTGATTAACATCACACAGAATAAGCTTACACATAGAGAAATAACAATAATATCTTGAAAAATTTCTAAATTACGGACAATTCTATCTCGTTGAAACCAACTATTTACTTCTACAAGTATGCGTTTTGGCATAATCGCTCCAGTATATCTATGTTTATCAATTTTTATCTGTGGTAATAAATCACCTTACATGAAAATTCCCGTTGACAATGTTTATCCAAAGCATTAAGAGATTAATTGAAAAATAATCAACTTGTTCTCAAACCTCTTCTGCATAAAGATTAGCAGTCAATCACAACAAAACTTCATGTATTTATGTATATCAATTTATAAAGAAAATATGTGGAAAATTAGATGATATGAAATATCAACTATATAAACATTCATAAGGGAGTGAACAATTATCAGATGGGAATATTTCAAAAATTGACGTGATTTAAAACCTGAACATCCAGAATTCTAGAGATTACGTCAATATCTTGTTCTTTTCAACAAGGACGAAATTATATGACTAAACCACACCTATCTCCAGATGATTTGCCTACTTATAAAACTACGCAAATCAGTGAAGTATTACTCAGTCAATTGGAAGAAGTAACTAAAAAACGCTTTTTTCTATTGTGCGATAATCAGGTACGCATTTTGTTATCCAGTTGTCATTGGTATTTCAAAGTGAATGGTGGAATTTTAATGTTAATCATGGTTGGG
>NZ_JAYGHA010000023.1:0-52252 GCF_034931405.1 Anabaena sp. UHCC 0451
CCCGTGCGGAATGAACACTTTCTTGGTTTTTTTTTAAATATTTGATATAATTTTAACAAATAGGTGTAACTCAATTAAATGCTGAAAAGCAGCCTATTGCAAAAGTTCAAAATTATCTCCAAAAGTCACTAGGGCATAGGGCTTTAAAGCTCAGTTAATGTCCTCCTAGAGGAGTCCCTGAGAAGCTCACACTCACCTGAAAGGGAGTGTGTGGAGTATGTCACGTTAATATCTGGACAGGCGCTTTCTAACCCTCACCAATTGGGCAGCGGTAATGGGTAATAGTTGTGCCACTAACCACTGACTCCTGACCACTGACCACTGACCACTGACCACCTAACAGTTTTAATTTTTACAATCCTTCTGTGAAGTGGATCTTGTCTAGATTGGGCGTTTAACGATATTCATGAGCATTTCGACTTCTGTACTGAGTGATTTGCTACAGTCACTACCCCACCTGCGTCCCCAGTTATATTTCAAGGCTTCACTGACGGCGCTTTCTCATGCAATGGAAGATCAGGTTTTGGCTGTCACCTTGGATCAGCCCCTGATTATTGCTAGTTTCCAACGAGAGCGATTCTATCGCCAAGAAGCTCATCGCTATCAACGACTTTCGCAGCGGAGTAATCAAATATACGTGCTATCTGCGCCGGAAACAGAGTTTGTCAATAGCTCGGAATACTATGAGAAGGTAGCCTTTGAGCCAGATGATGCTTTGAGTCAAGAATGGCATTTAGTAGTAGTCGCTGATAACTATACTACCTGTTTGGTGTGTCGAGAAAGCGTTGGCTCGATTGCCAAAAATCAGGAGTTACCAGAGATTATCCCCAGTTTAGATATGGACACAGCGCGAAGATTTGAGGGGATTTGGACTTCGGAGAGAGAAGTCAGCCTTAAAGCCGCAGAATTGATCTTAGACAGAATTCAGGTTTACAGACCGGATTTAGCAGACAAAATTAATCAAGCACGTCGCAGGTTTGGCATCGGGAAGGGAAAAAGGAATTCTAAAGCAGTATCACTCAATGAATATGCTTGTGATATTGATACTGACCCTTTTGTACAGCGCTTGGTGACTTACTTACAAGCTAGTCAGTATAAATTGCATAAAGCTTATCGTTCTCTCGCCGCCCAAGCTAGAAAAGAACAGTTGATAAATTCAATTAGCATGGCAATCAGGCGATCGCTTGATCCACACGCAGTTCTCGAAGTAGCTGCTCAAGAATTAGGACAACATCTAGAAGCAGATCGCTGTCTAATTTATCGCGCTCAAGCTACCGATGCCCAAACTATAATTGAACACGAATTTTTAAGTCCTGATGTTGTTTCTGTGCAGGGTCAAACTTGGCATTTAGGGCAAAACCCTCTGTTTCAAGAAATTACCCAACAGGGTGAAGGTATTTGTATTACTGATACACTTACAGATTATCGTGTTACCAGTTCTACATCTCTTTCCTTGATTGTCAGTAAATTTACTATTAATTCTTGGTTGATAGAACCGGTTTTTTCTCAGGGACGACTATTGGGAATTGTCGAGTTACATTATTGTCGTTTACCATCCCATGAATGGCAAGCTGGAGAATTGGATTTAGTTAAAGCGATCGCCACCCACGTAGGAGCAGCACTGATTCAAGCCGAAGCTTTTGCTAATTTAGAAGAATTAAACAAACAGCTAGAAGCCCTAGACCGCACCCGCAGCAACCTGATAGCCATTACAGGTCATGAACTGCGTACCCCCCTATCTACTATTCAAGTTTGCTTAGAAAGCCTCGCTAGTGAGCCGGATATGCCCTTAGAGTTGCAACAGGTAATGCTCAGTACAGCCCTGTCTGACTCCGAAAGAATGCGGAAACTGGTACAAGACTTTCTCACTCTTTCTAACTTAGAAAGCGGTCGTGTGGAATGGCATCCAGAATCTTTAACTTTACAAGAATGTGTAGATTTAGCCCTTAGCCGACTGCGTACACGGTCATCAACGGAAAAAATCCCGAAAATTAAAACGCACATCGCCGAAACTTTACCTTTAATTAGGGCCGATGGTGATTGGCTAGTGGAGGTAATAGCCAAACTGATAGACAATGCTTGTAAATTTACACCCTCTCAAGGAGAAATTACCATTAAGGCTACTCACAACCGCAATCATGACGTGGAAGTGACTGTAACCGATACTGGACGCGGAATTGAACCCAACCGCTTAGAAGTAGTTTTTGACCGCTTTTATCAAGAAGAGGGGGCGCTGCGTCGTACTGCTGGAGGTACGGGGCTTGGTTTAGCGATTTGTCGGCAAATAGTCAACGGCTGGAATGGGAAAATTTGGGCAGAGTCCAACGGTAAAGACCAAGGTAGTCAGTTTCATTTCACTATTCCCATTGTTCAAGCTAGTTAAGACCATATTCTGGAAAAAAATATCCAATTTGTAAGCGGTTTATCTAAATCATCGTTGATAAGCCGTTGGACATTTAACTTGCATATTTATTATTCAGTATGTATTAAAACTCCTGTGGGGTGGGCATCTTGTCTGCCCAACGCCCTAGAAATTAAAAGTTTTTCAGCTTAGTTGCTCATATCTGTAAACCGCTTCACCTTTGCACTTTGCTGTTAGAAATATTACAAATTATTTTAATGAGCATAGTTCTGTATGACTTAACACTACTGGTATTGTATTATTTCATAAAGCTCTTGTTTACAACATTTATAACAAAGCCGATTAGTTAAGTAGACGTTAAGGCTACGCATAGTTCCCTTAGCTAATAACTATCAAACTGTTTCACTATTATTCATGAATTACCCATCTATCAACTTATAATCATGCAACTCAAAATCGAACAACAAACAGGTGGAACAGATAAAAATAGAAACTGGACACTTAAACCTAATAGTGAGTGTATAATTGGCAGTGGTTCAAGTTGTGACATTACTTTACCCTATCCTGACATTGTGAGCGATCGCCATCTCCGGCTATATTTTGACAAATACACCCAAACTTGGCAAGCACAGGACTTAGTTAGCAGCAACGGTACATTTATTGATAGTCAGCGTATTACCGACTACCAAATTACCAGAGAAACGCGGATTGCTGTCGGTGGAGGTATTTTTATCACAGTCACACCAGTGGGAAACGTTGCTTCTAACGCACCAGCACCACCACCACCACCTGTTTATACACCCCCTACTCCCAAGCTTCAACAACCAGTGAGCAATGGAGGTAATTATGAATATAGAGATGAACCATCTGTCAGCAGAAATACTAATAGAAATCGATCTTACTCACGCAAAGTATTAAGTTGGAGAGAATATGTAGAGAAACAAGCAGCAAAACTTGAAGGAATAGGGCATTTAGCAACTTGGTTTCACATGATCACAGGGTTTAGAAATACCCCTTGGATAAGTGGGTTTGGTAGTAATGATAAAGGTAATAACTTTAATTCCTTTGATGGTTACATTCTCCCGGACTTTAAAGAATCTGAAAAAGTTGTCATAGATAAGATTGAAGACAGACTCAGTAAGATGCAACAGTATCAAGATACTGATTGTTTTATTGCTCGTTTAACAGATGCTCATATAGCTGATTCGGCTACTCAGTCTTTTTTAGGAGTAGAACTATTTCCTATTCGACGCAGCGAGTCCGATGAAGCAGACTATAGAAGATTTTGTGTTGTTTCTTATCATCGCGTCAGAACTTATTTGTTAGTAGAAAATTACGGTTCAGACCTATTTGTAAGTTGGGTAACTCGCTTTGAACCAAATCCAACTTCAGTTATTATGCGTCTTTGGTTAATACTAGCGATTATTCTTACCCTATTAACCGCACAGAGTAATAACTTCTACATAATTATCACACCATTAACTATATGGAGTGAAATATATTGGCTAACTCCCTTAATTATGGAATCAATGGGGATTGTTCCTAAAAAAGCTAATGCTCTTTTAGTAATGGGTTTGTTAGTTGTACCAACGTTATTTTTAATATCTATAGCGGCTGGTATTTCAGCTTTCCAAAGGTCTTTTTCTTACTAATCATTGATTTACAACAACTATCAAAACATAAATCTCAATCATGGACATATTCAATTGGATTTTGGGATTATTTGGGGGAATTACACCTGTAGTTGGTATTGTCTTATTAATATTCTTTTTAAGACAAAAGAAAGGACAAGAACTAGATATACCACCACTAGATTTAATTGATGCTAAAAAACTAGATGATATGGTATCCAAGCAAGTGGAAGATGTTCTGAAACCATTGTTGCAAAATAAAGGTTACACAGAAGAACAAATGAAGCAAATCTTGACTCGAACATCTTTAGGTAGTAAAACTTTTCGTCGTTGAATATCGGGTTAATTAAATTATGCTGTCCCCAACTGTCTCTTTACAAAAAATCAATCCTAATACATCTGCTACTGAAATTTTGAAGTCTGCGAAATTAAGCCTTAAATTAGGTAGGTTTCAGCAATCACTGATGATTGCTTATAGTGCAGTTCAGCAAGATCCAAATCAACAACAGATGTACAAAAACCATTATATTCAAGTAATGAGATTGGGGGCAGAATTTGCCGAAGAAATTGAGGATCACCACAAAGCTGCTTACTACTGGGAACAGCTAACTAAACAAATACCAAATGATAGTGATGCTTGGTATGGATTAGGAATTGCAAAGGCTAATTTACAGGATTATCAAGAAGCAATTATAGCTTTAAATCAAGCATTAAAATTACAACCAGGAAATCAAAAAATCCGTTCTATGTTGATAGAAATTCAGCAAATAATGGCAGGGTAAATCTATGGAAGATGATCTTGGTAATAAACCTTACAGTCAAATGATGGTACTTGGAATTGGCATAAGTTATAACTTGTGTTATAATAAAATTATATATCTTGGAAAAACTTAGTCAAAACCAGTAGCATAAAAACATTATGACTGATAAAATTTATCCTATTAATCCTGCAAAGATTGGTAATCAAAACGGATTTCGTCTTCCACAATCTTTTTTTAAAGATTATCCACATTTAGCTAATGCTTCAGGTTATGTACAGGTATTATCTGATAACACATTGTTAGTGAAATTAGATACGGATGATATTAATAATGATGAAGATGAAAGTGTGATGTTAAGTTTATTTTTAGATTTTCTCATGCAAGATGCTATGAAAAATCCTGATAAATTGGTGATGTATACCCAGGAAATGAGTGAAGAAATAGATGATTTAGTAGCAGATTTAGAAATTGAGGAATAGACAGTGGGAAATATGGGATCTGCATTTACTTGTAATGGTTGGCAAATATTTTTATACCCACTATTTAACACTCAATGGATAGAATTGCGTGAAAAGGTCAAAAAATTAAAAGATGAATTACCCAAAGAGGAATTTATCAAACATCCAGACGCTAAATTATTAAAAGCCTTAAATATTGGGATTAAAGAAAAAATTTCCCAAGACCCTTTTGCATCATATTTCGTTTTACAGAAACCTTTACAAAAATATGGTCGTCTGAAAAAAATGGGACTACCAGAAAGATATAGATTGTTTTTTAGGGTTTTTAAAGAACAAAAGATAATTATTATTTTGTGGTTAGGTTTTCCGCGCAAAGAGGGAGATAAAAAAGATTGTTACCAAGTGTTTACTAAAAAAGTTGAAAATGGTGATTTTCCTGAAAGCATTGAACAATTTATGATTGAATGTATGAGTGAAGATAATTTAGATAATTCTGAATAGAGATTTGGTAATAAAATGTCTCATAAAAGGTTTTGTTAAAAATTATGTATAAGAGGAATTTCAAAATATTGGTGAAGTTATACTTGTGTATAATCAGGACTTACGTAAAAGGTCACGAAAGTAGGGGTAATTCATGAATTACCCCTACGCAAGAATAAGGTTTTCAGTCACATCTTGCGTAAGTCCTAATAATGAAAACATGGAATTTATTGATGAAAATTGGTTCTTAAATCATAATTATTTACAAAATACCCTGCTTTGTAGGTTGGGTAGAACGAAGTGAAACCCAACAAAAACCCAATCAAAACAGATGAATAAATGTAATGTTGGGTTTCGTTCCTCAACCCAACCTACTATTTACTATATTTTTAGATAAAACCTAGACACTTGCTGATAAAATCCCAGTTTACATCCTGTTAATCCTTTAATCCTGGACATCCTGATTCAGACAACTAAAAATTACATTATTAGGTGCAATAAAACCATGCAAAACAACTCACAAAACCAAACATTACGCGCTGTACTCGCACAACGTCAAGGAAAGGGATTTTCTGAAGTTGAAGCGACTAACATTTTACGTCAACTTCTTCCACAAATTGACCAATTACATCAACAAAATCAAGTACATGGTCAAATTTCTTTAGATACCATTATCCAAAATAATCAACAGATAATACTTATAGCTACACCCACACCACAACCAGCAAATCAGATAAATATACAGCAAGATATTTATGCTTTGGCTATCGTAATGATTGAATTACTCACGGGTAAAGTAGCTAATTTATTAAAAAATGCTGATGGTAGTTGGAATTGGGAAGATGATTGTTTTGTGAGTGACCAATTTGCAGATGTTATTAATCGAATGATTGGTAATTCTGCACAAGGTCGGTTTAATTATATTAGCGAAATTCTCGCAGCTTTCGGATTATCTACACCTGCTCAACCTGTAATTTCATCACCCGTTAATCAAGTTGTTAATAGTCAGAGTAAAAATAAGATTGCACCTTGGAAGTTTGGTTTAATTGGTGTTGGTTCTATGGTTTTGGTAGGGTTAGCAGGTTTTGGTGTATGGAATTTAGTTTCTCCTATGCGCTTATCAGTTAACAAAAAATCCTTTATTTGTCCATTTGATGGATTAGAGTTAACACTTGAGGTTAAACCAAATGAAGAATATACTACTGTAACTTCTGAATTGACAGAACAAGTAGGAAACGTCCTTAGAAAAAGAATCAGTGATATAGGTTTTAAAAAATTAGAAGTCATTCCTATTAGCACTAATCAACTTTTAATTCAATTACCAGAAGTAAAGGAAATGTTACAATATCAAAGATTAATAGGTGATACAGGTCAACTATATTTTCGTTTGCAAAAACCTAATACAGAAACTCAACTATTAGCCTTAAAGGTATCACAAGCAGAAAAAAAAGCACCTTTAAATAATCAAAATATTGAATCTACGACAAATAAAGAGGAATTAGCAAAAACTAATAAAGCTATAGTAGAATTATTTGAAGATAATCAACCACCACTAACTGGAAAATATGTGATAGATGCTTTTGGTGAACCTACTTCTTCCAATGATTGGAATATTGGCTTAAAGTTTAATAAAGAAGGTGGTGAATTATTTGCTAACCTAACAAAGAATTTAGCCGGTACAGGTAGAAGTATTGGGATTTTCCTAGATGATGAACTTCTTAGTTCTCCTAGTGTGGGACCAGAGTTTGCTGCAACAGGTATTACAGGAGGAAATGCAGTGATAACTGGACGTTTTAAAATACAAGAAGCAAATGAGTTAGCAAGTAAAATTCGCTCTGGTGCTTTACCTGCTCCTGTTGTTGTATTAAAAACAGAAAAAGTTAAAAATAATCGTTGTAAATCTAATTAATTCTAATTAATATTACTGGATAAAAATATATGCTATCACAACTCACCAAATGGGAAACCAACACCGCCCCATCCGTCGCAATTGAACCCACCGAAACCCAAACCATCGCCATATTTTGGGGTGCTATAATTCCCGCAATTCCTGACATTATCTCCCTCGAACAGTCCCGCACAGGAATGAGTTATGATACCGCCCTCAATCAAGTGCTACAATCACAACAAAGATGGATACAACAACTACATGGAGAAAGTCGTTTTACCCTCTCTTTACGCTTAATTACTAGCGGTGATACAGAACAAGATTTAATCTTTGGTTTAGTTGGTAAAACCGAAGGACAAAACGAAGCGGAAACCATCAATTCTGCCCGTAACTTTTTTAACAAAGTCCGCGATACCTTCCCTAATAGCTACCCTCTCCAACCTTGTCAAAATGCCGAAGAATTAGCTTTACTGCGTTTACCTTTTTTACCTTCACCCCAAGGACAAATAGGAGAATTTCGCCGCACTGTTACCAAATTACAAACTATCACCAGTGCAGATATTCCCGATGCTTTTGGTGTGCGTATTGACTCTTGGTGTGCTAATAATTCCAACTTTCAAGAATTATTCCGCGCCTTATTATGTCATCCTACCCCCGCAGGTGTAGCCATTAATTTAAAACCTACCCAACTCACAGATAAAGAAAATAAATATTTATCAGAACAAGCGCGGATGTATGCCAATATTGCCAGCATTAGCCGCAGTGAAAATACTCAAAACCGCATCATGTCTAGCGGTGTCACCTATCAAGAAAAACTGGTAGAAGCAGAACAGGCTTCTCAAGCATGGACTAAATTACAAACAAATTGGCGCAGTCCTTGGGAAATGACTATTAGCGTCATATCTGAGTCTGCTTTACCTCAGTCCGTTATTGCTGCATTTCAAACCGCTATTGATGGTAAACCCCAAACCGAAACCCAACTGCGGGGAAGTGGAGAGGTAGTTAAAGCCGAAACCGAAGCGCAAAAAATGGCAGTTTGTCAAAATTGGGTTGACTTAACTGTACACCGTTGGGCAAATAGTTATGATTTAATCCGCTTACCTTGGTTATTTAGTCCTGAAGAAGTACATAGCGTGTTTCGTCTCCCCATTGCTGATAGAAATGGTGTCTGGGGTTTACCTTCCGCACCAGGTGCTAAAGATGCCCGTCGTCCCCAAAAAGTCAGCACCACACCGTCAGAAATTCGCATTGGTTCACTGGAATTAATCAAAAAACAATTAACTCAACATTTATTAATTTGTGGTGTTCCTGGTAGTGGAAAAACCAACACATCTTTATATTTATTAGAAACATTATGGCGGGAACATCGCATTCCTTGGATGGTGTTAGAACCTGCAAAAACCGAATATCGCGGACTGCGTTCTGTGGCGAGTTTAACCAATAACTTATTAATATTTACATTGGGTGATGAACGGGTAGCACCGTTTAGATTTAATCCTTTTGAAGTTGCCCCAACTATAAATTTAGATAGCCATTTAGGGGCATTGATAGATTTATTTTCTGTGTCTATGAGTATGTGGGGACCTTTGCCTAATGTGGTTGAACAATTAATACAGGAAGCATATAAAAGGAAAGGTTTTACAATTTTAGGTGATAACAGTAAATTAAGTCCGCCCCAATTCTCTGATTTAATCAATTTAATTCCTGAAATTGTTCCCAAACTGGGTTATAAAAAAGAAACCACTGATGAAATTACGGCAGCTTTATCAGTGCGGTTAAATAAATTCTGTCGGGGTGCTTTGGGGAGAATGTTAAATACTACTCACTCAGTACCTTTTGATGAATTAATGCAGAGTCCAGTAATTTTGGAAATTAGCCAAATTACTAATACCGATGACCGCGCTTTTATCATGGGTTTAATTCTCAATCGTTGTTATCAATATTGGACAGCGAGAAGACATCAAGCAACGGGAGAATTAAAGCATTTGTTATTAATTGAAGAAGCACATAATTTATTAGGTGATGTAGCAGAATCTAGTAATCAAGAACAAGCAAATCCTAAAGGTAAAGCCGTGAAAAACTTTGCCAATATGTTAGCAGAAGTGCGCGGTTTTGGTCAAGGAATTGCGGTAGCAGAACAAAATCCTAATGGTTTAGTGACAGATGTGATGGTAAATACAAATATTAAATTAGCCCATCGAGTTGTGGAAGCAAAAAATCGAGAAGCATTAAGTCGTTCGATGTTATTAACTCCTCAACAAGAAAAGTCTTTAGCTTCTTTAGGAACTGGGCAAATGTTGTATTATATTGGTGGGAATATTGAACCCAGTATTACTAATGCGCCGAATTTTAAAGATAATACTGCTAATGGTTTTAATCCCCGGTTAACAGATGCAGAAATTCAAAGTTATTTTCAAAGAAGTTTTCAAGCAAAATATCCCCAATTGTACGCTTTACCTTTAGGTTGTCCCACAAATCCATTATTAGCGCACTGTTTAGAACAGGGTGCAGATTTGGTACAAATACTTTCTGAACATCCAGAATATAAGACTTTAAAACCTAATATAATTTTACAATTATTAGCTGCTCCTTTTGGTGTTCCTGTGTTAGATTTGGTTAAGCCAGTATTAGGTAAGATTTTAGTGAGTAGGGGGGTTAATCATTTACAAGTTGAGCAAATTCAAGGAATTTTAAATAGTGCCATTTCTTTGTTAGCATTGGAAGCAGTCCAGGAAAAGGGAAAGGTGCATGGTTGGTTAGGTAAAGATGTGGAATTTGCTCATGGTTTGTTGATGAAGGCTATTTTAAATCCTGGGGATGAGGTGTTAAGTCAATGGGTGAGTATTTGTCAAATTCCTCAACATTTATTGCAGTTGGGTTTACCTCATCCTGAGTATGGTAAACATGAGTTTCCGGGGGTTTTTAGGTATGAAGCAAATATTTTAAGAAATAAAAAGGAAGAGTTTTTCCAGTATTTAAGCAAATCACAAACAACACCAGGAAAGAGTTTAGAAGATTGGATTTCTCAATCTTTACCATTTTTATTTCCAGTTTTATCATCGCAGTTAAGAAAGTCTTTATTTATTGATACTGCAATTGAGATAACTGAAGGTAAGCAAAAGTTTTTAAGTCAGTTTATTGGTTGAAAATTTAGAAAAAATAGGAGAATTAAATTATGAGTAATGACAATAATTTAAAAAAGGCTGTACAAATAGGAATGATTGGTTTAGCTTTTGTTAATGGTGCATCTGAAAATAAAACTATTCCTGAAGTTCCCAATGAACCTAGCTATTCTCAAGTACAAACTACAGAAGCTAAGTGTGATCCTCTTGCTAAACAATCTCAAGATTTAAACAATAAAAATCCTACAGAAATACCAAAATCTACAGGTGAACTTGCAGATGCGAAAGAACAAAGTGATGATCAAAAACGAGATCAAATTGATAAAGATATTGCTGCTGAAAATCAACCAACTATATCAGGATCACCACCTGAATTAACTTCTTGTCCAGTACCATCAGAAGATAAGTATGCCCAATTACAAGAACCCATAACAGCAAGTGGAGTAACTGTTCCTGAATTGAGAGTAAACACTCCAATTCCTGAGCAAACTTTCCCTAAACCTGATATCGCTAGTCTTATTCAAAAACCTGAAACTCATAGCTATAACATACCAAATGATAATGCTGATTTAGCTAATCAATTGCGTAGTGAAACATTTTCTCCATCTTCTCAAAATGAACCGCAAGAAGTAAATGGTGATAATGGAAATATATAGCGCAAATGAGTTTTCAAATTCAGAAATATCAATCCATAACTTCCTCTGCTAATAATCTACCATCAACTCGTTCATAATCATCTTCTAATAACACAGAATGTGCTTGATCGTAGGTTAAATTATCTAATTTTGTCTGATAATTTGCGGCTGGATCATAAATCCCGCACTTACCGTTTTTATCACCCACTAACATCAAAATACGTGGAGGAAAAACAATCAAATCTACCCATAATTCTACAAATTGCCAATCAGTAATTTGTTTTCCGAGGTCTGGTACGTGGGATAACATGATATAAATCTGTTCCTTTAATAATTTTAATTTCAGCGTAATCAAGTAAAATCCTGCTACCGTCTGCTCGCAAATATCTTATTTTCTTGTGTTATTCAATAAACATAAATAGGGGATACCTATTTATGTAATTTTTAATAAATTATCAGAAGCTAGTCACGGAATGACTACGTTTGAGCATAAAGACAGCCAAGATAATACCGACAATTGCTAACCCCGCAGTAGGATAAAAGAAAGCCGTGTAACTGCCGAAAATATCCCTAATTCTGCCAGCTAATAAAGTTCCACCTAACGCACCCATACCGTAAGCGGTGAAGACAATACCATAATTTTTGGCGTAGTCTTGAGGTGGAAACATGATTAAAGTAGAAGTAGGAGCGATCGCTAACCAGCCACCCAAAGCCAAATAAAACAGAGAAAAAGCTACAATTTGACACTCCCCGGTCTAAAGACACGGGGATTCTACATTCATAGTCAAAACTTGCTCAACCAGGTTTGCACCAAGTAGAGTAGAGGCTTCAACTCCTGTAGCGTTACTTTGGGGATGCCCTCCCCTAGTTTCGGCTTCGCTCAACTGCCGAGCTTTTGCAAGATTTAAAATATTAATTGCGGCGTTTATATCTCTATGCAATTCGCATCCACAACTACAATTATGGGTGCGAGTTGATAGAGCCTTTTTGACAATCACACCACAGCTAGAACACTTTTGAGAAGTGTAATGTGGTGCTACAGCTATAACCACTTTGTCGAATTTAACCGCAAAATATTCAATCCATTGCCTGAACAAATACCAACTAGCATCACTAATTGATTTTGCTAAACAATGGTTTTTTACCAAATTTGAAACCCTTAAATCTTCATAGGCTACTAAGTCGTTAGACTTGCATACGTTACGCGCTACTCTCTTAGCGTGTTCAATCCGTTGCCTACTTACTTTTAAGTGTTTTTTAGCGTGAAGTTTCCTAGCTTTTTTTCTACAACTAGAACCTTTCCGCTTTTTGTAAATCCGTTTTTGAGAATGTTTAATTGATTTTTCAGCTTTCCTCAAAAACTTAGGGTTAGGTTCATGATGCCCGTTAGAGTCAGTGTAAAACGACTCAATACCAACATCTAAACCAATTTCTTCACCTGTTTTTGGTTGAACATCTATAACGTTAATACCAATGCAAAACTGAGCATAATATCCATCAGCACGACGGATTAAACGCACTCGTTTAACATCTTTAAGTTCGTAGGATTGAATATCCCATTTACCTAAAAGTTTTAACTCACCGATCCCTTTTCTATCAGTAAAAGTGATGCGTCGCTTTGTTTCGTGTAGCTTCCATCCAGATGTTTTATATTCAACTGAACGGCAGTTTTTTTGAAAACGGGGGAATCCCTTTTTCCCAGATTTTTTAGATTTACAATTGTCGTAAAACCTTGATATAGCAAACCAAGCTCTTTCTGCTGCTGATTGCACAGCCATTGAGTTTAATGCAGTAACAAAAGGAAATTCCTTCCGAAGTTCAGTAGAGTATTTATTAAGAGCGAATTTATCAACTTTTAGCTCACGTTGTGCATCCATCCAATACCTAATCGCCTTGTTACGAACGAATTGGGTAGTCCGAATTGCATCATCTATGGCGTTGTATTGATGTTGTTTTCCCTTGACTTTATACTCTAGAACTATCATTGGTTTATTTATTTACGACCTATTAATATAGTATCATATATAGGATACAAATAGGAGACGACATGAAGACTGAATATATAAGAATTAGGACTACACCGCGCAGATTTCATAAACTAAAGTTATTAGCGGAGCAAAAAGAATATTCTGTAACTAGATTAATAGAGGATTGGATAGATAGTTTACCAGATCCGGCATCAGTGCAGGATAAATCCTGCAACTAGCCTTCATCCCTTGTCTGAAGCACAGATGTGACTTCCTAAGTCAGTCACATCTTCAAGGGTTTTCGGCATTTATCTTATAAGTGAGTACACTTCCCTCACCAGCACTGAGCATCATAATTGAGGCAATTAAAATTAAAACAAAAGAAACAATTGCCCCTAGTTTTGGCGTAAATTTATCAGTGAACCAACCAAAAAACAAACGTCCTGCACCATTAAAAATAGCAAACAGAGAAACTGTATTGGCTGCTGTACCTGCATCCAACTTAATAATTTCCTGTGCTAGAGAACTAGAAATACCAATAGTAGCTAATCCCGCAAACGAGCCAATAGTATAACACAACCACAACCCGTAAAAACCCGAAGTTTGCAGAATTGATCCTGAAGTTGTCGCTTGGGAATTTGTTTGTACAGAAACAGGAGGAGTCCAGCCTTCTGGTTGCCAACCTGCGGGCGGTGTTTTTAATACAGTAGAAATAGCTGTAATAATAGCCGCAAAAGCAATACCTAAAATTACGAAAGTTTGCTTAACTCCGAAACCATCTATCAGATACTTTGCTAAAGGAGCAGTAATTAAAGGTGACAAACCAAACCCAATTACAGTAGCACCAACAGCCAAACCTTTTTGATCAGGAAACCACTTAGCTACCACAACTAAGGGTACACCGTAAGCAATACCCACACCAATACCAGCGATCACACCATAGGTAATAGTTAACATTGGGATATTGCCACCCAGACTAGAGAGAAGATAACCCAAAGCAGTAATTAACCCGCCTACACCTGTAATCCAACGAGTATCAAAACGATTGATGTAAAAGCCAGTGATAGGCATTAAAAGTGCAAATACAACCAGCAACACTGTAAATGGTAACAGGCTATCAGTTGCACCCGCATTTAAGAGTTTTTCCAAAGGCTTTCTAAAGATACTCCAAGAATAAACTGTACCTAAACACAGTAAGACATTTATACTCAGAGGAATCAATAACCAACGGCCTTTTTCAGCGGACATACCAAACAGTTGTACTTTTTCCATTTATTTCAATTATTCTTTCTTTTGCCTTCTGTTCCCTGTTCCCTTCTTTCCCAATCACCAATTTCCTAAAAACTGTTACAGTCTATAACGCGATCGCAATAAAAGGTGGGTTACGGTGTTAGTATGCCCTAAAAACGTTGAGAGAAAACCTTAACCTTATGGCAACTCTAACTGGACAAACTCCCCTCTTCGGCGGTAGCACTGGCGGTCTACTTAAAAAAGCAGAAGTAGAAGAAAAGTACGCTATCACCTGGACAAGCCCCAAAGAGCAGGTTTTTGAAATGCCTACTGGTGGCGCTGCTACAATGCTAAAAGGCGAAAACTTGCTTTATTTGGCTCGCAAGGAGTATGGTATCGCTTTAGGCGCTCAACTCCGCAAATTCAAAATCACTGACTACAAAATTTACCGGATTCTCCCCAGCGGTGAAACCACTTTCATTCACCCTGCTGATGGTGTCTTCCCTGAAAAGGTAAACCCTGGTCGTCAAATGGTTCGCCACGTACCCCGCAGAATTGGTCAAAACCCCAGTCCTGCACAACTCAAGTTCAGTGGTAAAGCTACCCACGACGCATAATGTCTAGGGATTGGTGATTGGGGACTGGGGACTGGGGACTGGGAATTGTAGATAATGATAAATGCTGATAATTTATCATTCATCTTCTATAATCATCCTCACACCCAATCACCAATCCCCAATCCCTAATCACCAGGTTATTTATGATTTTCCCCGATTTCCACCAATTTACAGAACTAGCTCAAAAAGGTAATTTTGTCCCTGTCTATCAAGAATGGGTAGCTGACCTAGATACCCCTGTTTCTGCTTGGTATAAGGTCTGTGCAGATCAACCTTACAGCTTTTTGTTGGAATCGGTAGAAGGCGGGGAAAAACTAGGGCGTTATAGTTTATTGGGTTGTGATCCGCTGTGGATTTTAGAAGCACGGGGAAATAAAACCACTCAAACACATCGAGATGGTTCTCAACAAGTTTTCACAGGTGATCCTTTTACAGTTTTAGCTGATTGTTTAGCACCTTATCACCCAGTAAAATTACCACAACTACCTTCAGGAATCGGTGGTTTATTCGGGTTTTGGGGTTATGAATTAATTAACTGGATTGAACCTCGTGTACCTATTCATCCCCAAGATGAGCGTAATATCCCTGATGGATTATGGATGCAGGTAGACCAACTGTTGATATTTGATCAGGTTAAACGCAAAATTTGGGCGATCGCCTATGCTGATTTACGAGATACTGATAATTTAGCAGCAGCATATCAAAAAGCGAGCGATCGCATTCAAGAAATGGTAAGTAAATTATCCTTACCTTTATCACCAGAAAATACTAAATTACCTTGGACATCTCCCCAAAATAAACCCAAAGCAGGAATAGAAGAATACACCAGCAATTTTACCAAAAAAGAATTTTGCGCGAGTGTAGAAAAAGCCAAAGAATATATTAAAGCCGGCGATATTTTTCAAGTTGTAATTTCGCAAAGATTATCTACAGAATATACAGGTGATCCTTTCGCTTTATATCGTTCTTTACGCCAAATTAACCCATCACCTTACATGGCGTTTTTTAACTTCCAAGACTGGCAAATTATCGGTTCTAGTCCTGAAGTAATGGTCAAAGCAGAACGAGATGAAGAAGGGGGAATTATTGCCACAGTTCGACCCATTGCAGGAACAAGACCGAGAGGAAAAACCACCAAAGAAGATGAAGCTTTAGCAGCAGATTTACTTCAAGATCCTAAAGAAGTTGCCGAACACGTCATGTTAGTAGATTTAGGACGCAATGATTTAGGAAGAGTCTGTAAAAGTGGTACAGTTAAAGTTGATGAATTAATGTTAGTTGAACTGTACTCTCACGTTATGCACATTGTTAGTAATGTAGTTGGTAAATTAGCAGATAATAAAACCGCATGGGATTTATTAAAAGCTTCTTTTCCAGCGGGAACAGTTAGCGGTGCGCCAAAAATTCGCGCAATGGAAATAATTAATGAATTAGAACCAACCCGCAGAGGAGTATATTCTGGGGTGTATGGATATTATGATTTTGAAGGACAATTAAATACAGCGATCGCTATTAGAACAATGGTGTTAAATAATCAAATTGTCACAGTTCAAGCAGGTGCAGGTTTAGTAGCAGATTCCGAACCAGAAAAAGAATATGAAGAAACATTAAATAAAGCTAGAGGTTTATTAGAAGCAATTCGATGTTTACGGTAATTAATACCCAAATCCCTAACTTCTTGGAGAAGTCGGGGATCTAAATCCTTACATTATATAAGCCTTCATTCCATGCAAAAACAAACCTAAACCCCAACCCAAAAGGGGAAAAATAGCCCAAAAATATCCAGGACTTGTGAACAAATTCAGCAAAATCAAAAACCCATTCACCGCAATAAAAGTAATCAAATGTACTTGGAACTCTTTGCGTTTTTGATTATTAGACATCTGATCTTTTTTCACTTCCACTTCTTTTGTTAACCATTCCTGTTCCGCAGCTTTTAGAGATTCTGAAGAAACACCTAATTCTGATGCGATTTCTATAATCTGTTCCCGTGTAAATTCTCCCTGTTGCTTACGTTTAAAAGCAACTTCCAGAATTTGTTGCATTTCTTCTGAATTGTAAGTCATTATCAATACCTAAAATGGTAAAAAATACTTCTCAGATTGACTTTTGCAGCGATAGATACACAACCTTAAAAATATATTTTCCTGTTTTTATCAACAGATGAGAAATATATTTTATCTTTCAAAGATAAACTAATGTAGTATTTAAAAACACAAATTGAGTAATAATCTGAGATCAACAACTTTTTCAAATATCAACTATACCATCCCAATCGTTTAGAAATATCTGTCACATTAATCACAGAAGCAACTAATTTATAACAACATTCTGACTCACTTTGAAATGAAGGTTGAAAAGGTTCACTTAAACTAATAGTTAACCTAAATTTATCAGGTTCAAAATTTTCTAACTTGAGTTTTTCTATTACCTCTTCACAGGAATATATTCCCTCTTCCAAATAATTTAGTTTATCTATCCAAATCGGATCAGTAATTGGTAAATCATAAAAATTACCACATAAACAAAAAAGACATCTACAAGTTTTTTTATTTTGAGAATTATATTTAATTTCCCATTCTAATTCTTCTGGATTTATCATAGCTAATGAAGATTTAAGTGGTGATATTTGCAAATCCTCATAACGTATAAATTTATCGAAATTACCTAATAATTTAGGTTCAGAAGAATTTTGTTTAATTTCTGGTTTGAGTAATTTTTGTGCTTGTTCTAAACTAGCTTTTCCTAAAATCTGCCATTTATAACTATAATGAATTAAGTAATTTTCTGGATGATGACATTGTGGTTCATGTCTCATCAAAGGAATTCTAATAATATCAAATAACTCTGGTTCTCTACCATATTTAGTAGTGTAATGTTCTGGATATAAAGTACCATCTCTTTTATTAGAAATTGGCCGCAACCACCCAGAACCATCAGTTTTCATACCAGCAATACAAATTCCACCATGTTTAGTAGATTTAGCAAGACAGATAATATCAAAGGTCAGCATTTTTTAGTCTCATTAGCACCCTAATTACCTAAGTAATAGTAGAACAAGACAAATTTATATGTGAACAGTAAAATCACGTACTGCTTAAACAAAGAAGTCAGGGATATAAATCTGGAAATATACTCAAAGATGATGAATTTTGATACTTTTATCTAATTTACATTGCAAATATTCAGCTACTAACCGACGATGACAGTTATGGGGTTTGAGTTCACTACACAATAAACAGCTTTTATCTATGATATCTATAGATAATTTATTTTCAATTTGACGTTGTGAAATCAGATGATTAAATTTTTCTTCATAAACATCCCAGGTAATTTGCTTTTTTTTATAAGCATCTAAAATATCTTGAGTTGGTGCTAAATCAAGAATATGGATATATTCAATTTCTCCAATTTTACGGAGAAAATATTCTAAATCTTGCTTTTTTGCAAATCCCGCAAGTTGAGAAACATTATTTAATCGAGTATCAATAACTCGTTTCACACCTGATTTTATTAAAGTTTCAAAAAACTGGTCTGCTTTTTTTTGAGTAAACCCAATAGTAAATAAATCAATTTCTTTATTCATCTTCATCCTTATTTTCAGTATAAGCCACTTTTTCAGCTTGTAATTGATATGCTTTTTCTACTAACTCTGCACGGGAAAGTTGTTTTTCTATAGTTTGTGTAAGTTGCATATCAAAAAGAGAAAGCTGTTTAATATTACTTTGATTTTCGGGTAACATTTTATATAAATTATGTTGTTTTAAAACTCTATTTTCTAAATCTTCATTCTTTTCTAAATCACCATTTTTAAGAATATGGTAGATATCCAAACCAGCACTTTTCAAATGTGGACAAATCAAAATTGCACGATGACAAACAATGGGGTCTTGTTCTGCACACATTAAACTAATTTGATGTTTTTCTGAACCTTGAATTAAACGATTTAACCCAATTCTAAAAGCTTCTGTTGCTGCTATTAAATCATATCTAGCCATTCCATCTACATAGCAGTTTCTATCAATAGGACGAGCGCCTAAATTATCACCAAGGGGGACATAAGCGATATTTACGGTTTTGAGTTCTGCTTTTAATGCTGATTGGTTAAATTGAGGAAATCGCCGACTATAGGGACTAGAACGGACATCAGCTAAAGCGGTAACATCGTGTTTTTGTAACAGTTCAATAAAAGATTCGATTGTGTGGTTGGAATGTCCGATAGTGAATGTTTTCATAATTTGTTATTATATGGAATAATTTATAGGTATTTTAACCGTTATAATATCAATATGCAACCTATACTCTTTGTTAGTTTTCCCTATTGCTTACCCTGTCCAATATTAAGTTTTATTATGTCTTTACAATTATTGATTATCTCTCCAATTTTCTAAAGAAAAACCAATTACACTTTGGATTCTGATAAAATCAGTATCAGCCGAAACTAACGTTAATTGATTACGAATTGCTATTGCTGCTATCCAAAGATCATTTTCATCAAAACCTAATTGAGTGATTTTAGTCGTTTGCCGTTTAGTTTTTTGCTTTGGTCCAAATTTATTAATTAATCCTGCTTTTATTTGTCCATATATTTTAGCAGTTACATCATCTACATAATAAACTCTTATATCTGCGAGAAATTGCTCAATACGAGTTAAATTTTCTTCCTTATAACTAGAATTTTCTGCCATATAAGTTAGCTCACCTACTGTGATAATAGTAGTAGCTATATTTGTTTCTCCAACTTCCTGTATATAATCAAGAACCGTCTGATTTTTCAGAAAAATTAAACTACAATGATTAGTGTCTAAAAGATACATCATTCAAAAGGATTAATACGATTATTAATTTTCACTTTACCTCTAGTTTCAGAGACTAACTTTAGACATTCTTCCAGGTCATCCCCTACCCATGTACCAGCATGACGTAAAATTGAACGTCCTGAAGCTGGCCTATAGTTAGTTTTTTCTGATAAACTTGCTTCTTGTTTATATTTAATAAATTCCACAAATTCATCAATCATTTTTAAATTTTCTGGTGAAATGGTTAATAAATTTTGTTCGATTTTTTGTCTTAATTCAAGAGAGTTCATAATTTTAACCTCCTAATTGCAATTAATATTTTTACTTTTATAAATATTAATTGTTGATTGATATGATATAATTATAGCGTAAATTCGGGTTTCTGAAAACTATAGTCTAAAAACTATCAAATAAAAACAATAAAAAACCAAATGACTACTATCAAGGAACAACTGATTGCTTCAATTGAAAACGCACCAGAACCAATACTGGAAAAAACCCTTGACTATCTCAAAACCAAAATAAATACCTCCACCATCAAATCAAGTAATGTTTCTGTACAAGATGGAGAACCGATATTACGTGGAGCTAAAGCCAAAGATTTGCTACAATTTGGCAAGGTGAGGACTTTGAGAAATGTCTCCAGCTTGTTTACGATACCCGCTCCGAAGCTAAATTCTGATCTATCTTATAGACACTAATCAGTTAAAGTTTATTTTTCTTGATTTTCATTAACCCACAGTTTGTAGCTTGGTACGAGACATAGATACAGTATTAGCCACCACAGATATGCAAGTTGTGGAGCAAAAAATTGATGGTGATCAAATAACCCGTGGCAAATCTCATTTCTGAAATTAGAACCTAAAGATTCAGTTAACAAACATCTGAGAGTGAAAATAGTGTCTTTTGTTAAGGTCTGCTCTAAATCTGATAATTCTAAAACTTTACCAAGGGTATATTCATTCTGAATTCCCAGGTCAGACGTGATATGGCCATTTAGTTTCAAAATGTGACGTAATGAATTTTCCAACTGCGGAATTAATAAATGTGCTGCTAAAACTAAATCTCCTTGTAATCCAGCTAATAAGCCTCGTGCATAAAGAGGTTCACGTCCTTTTGGGATAAATGAATTTTCATAGAAAATAAAGGATAAATCCTCTAATTTTAAATCATGTTCAGAGCAAATTTGATTACAAGCAGGAGCAACAAAATTTAGTCCATACCAACCTTGATAGAATTTTGTATTTTTGAACATATATTCCTGTAAATCATATTTACCCTCTCCACTAATCGCTTTTGTTTTTCCCTCTTGATCAATGTGAGCTTTGGGTATGAAATGTGTTTTGTATGACTCCAGATTCTGCCTTGCTTCTGATTCAATATGATCGTAATTCTGAATCAGTTTATATCCAAACACTAGAGAATATAGAGCATCTTTAAGAGACTTACCCATTACTAATTTTATTGCAGTCTGCTGCATTTCAGGGTCATCAAAATCAGCTGGTTCACCAACAGAAATAGTCACTATCTCAGACATAGATTTTTTCTGATAATCTAGCATCTGTTTATGTAATTCCTGTATACGTTTGGTAGTATCTTCTCTTTTTTTAAAAGTATCCTCAATCTTCTTTAAAAATTCGATTGCAATTTCAAGTCGGCCAGCAGCTACGCTGTAACTATTAGGTTCTTGACTAAGAACAGCTTGCTCGGCGTACCAAACATATACTTCAGCACCAAATATATCTGCAAGACGTTGAGATTCTATATCACCTGCTATTTTGTACCATTCGCTCTCTATATCACGATAAGCTATTTGGCTATCAACAGCTTGATGATAGTTGGGAGATTTCTTTCCTAAAACTGCCTTTTGAGCAGCAATATCCGCATAATTATTTGCATAACTAGAAAGATCACTTTTTTTAATGTCCTTTAGACTTTTTCTTAAATCTTCTTGTAGCACTTGCATTGCACTGCCGATTAAAAATTCATTTTCTATACCTTCATAGCGAACTATAAGATCATCAATATACTCAATAACCTTAGACCGCATTATTGTATTCTTTTTTCCATCAATAAATGATGCTAATTGTGCCGCTCGCTTTAGTCTATCATTGCAATTTATCCAATTCTCTTTATTTTCAAGAATTCTGGCTGACTTCAGGTATGATTCTACCGCTACCTTAGCCATTTGTATTGGTCTAGCTTTTTCTGGATCTCGCTTACAAATCCAGAGTATGTCAGCGACCCTCGCTTTCATTTCAGGATCGTTGATATTTATAACTAACTCTCTCAATATAGGCAGATGATGATCAGATAATTCTGAAGTTATCATCTCTTCTGGCATAGTCTGAGGGTTCATCAAGATAGAAGTAATATCACTCAGAAATGTGAAAACCTCATGAGCTAGACAGTCACCAGATAATTTATACGCTTCGGCTTTTATCCCAAATTTCTCACTGTAATTCTTACATTCTTTCGGATCTGTTTGACTTAATATATCTGTCCATTCATATCTATCAAAGTCTGATAGCTGAAATACTGGCTTATCAAGCATAGTGAGGTTATAGTGTTTCTTATATTCTAATAAGTAATATTATTGTAGTATAAAAGTTTTAAAGTCGCATATTGTAGAAAATACCGCACAAAAAAGCGGGCTAACCGCTAATGCTTGGTTAACCCGTTCAGCTTTGGGAACGCGCAGAGAAATTCTTATTGCAATACCAACTTAACGTTAGCGTTTTGCAAGCCGCGCTGTTTTACTTCAGCCAAAGTCTTGTTAACGGCGTATTTTTGGTTAATAGAGTTGATCAACTCGGTTTGGTTGTGCTTCTTAGCAACGCCCCACAGGTCAGCGATAAGATCAAAAGAACCATCGCTATTGCGAGACCAACCTAAATCGTACTCGCCTTCCAATACAGCAACGATGTCGGAACGTACACGCTGACCGTTATAACCACGAACATCAGCTTCAGTCTTTACGCTAATACCTAAGTCGCGCAAAGAAGCTTTGAGAATTTCGGCATCGGTGATTTTGGTACGCAGAGTGCTAAAGTGAGACATTTGGGTTTCCTCCAATGAGAAGATTGATGAGAAAAACGACAACGGTTTCTTTTTCAGCCAAGCCGCATTAATTGGGAAGCGGCTTTTTTCGTAACCTGTTAGCCTTGTGGCTAACCTTTCCCCCCTGACATTGCAGGAGAAAGCTTTTAGAACTCCATCCGCTGATATTCAGCGACAGAGGACGCTGCTGGTCTAGCACGCTGTCTGGCCCAGTCTCTTAAAGCTGTGACCTGTTCTTGCATCGTTCGTGACAGCGGCAAAGTAGACTTCAATGCAGCAATAATATCTAATTGGGTGAACTCCCGATCTTGGGCGAAAGCTTCATACATCGCCGCCACGATCGCCTGTTCAATTTCTGCCCCTGAAAAACCATCAGACATCTTTGCTAGTTGTTCTAGATCAAATCTAGCAATATCTTCTCGCCGTTTGGTTAGGTGAATGTTGAAGATATCCTGACGTTCTTCTGGTGTAGGCAGATCCACAAAGAAAATTTCATCAAAGCGACCTTTTCTCAAAAACTCACCAGGTAAGCGTTCTACCCGGTTAGCAGTCGCCATTACAAATACTGGAGATTTCTTTTCCTGCATCCAGGTGAGGAAAGAACCAAAAATTCTACTTGATGTCCCCCCATCGGAATCACCAGAACCGGAACTACCCGCAAATGATTTATCCAACTCGTCGATAAACAGAATCGTTGGGGAAATTGATTCTGCTGTTTTCAGGGCGTTCCGCAAATTTGCTTCACTTCGACCCACCATTGAGCCGTCATAAACCCGCCCCATATCTAAACGCAAGATTGGTAAACCCCACAAACGGGAAGTAGTTTTGGCAATCAGTGACTTACCACAACCAGGAACACCGAGAATTAACATCCCTTTGGGTTGAGGCAAACCATACTCTCTAGCTCTTTCTGTAAAGGCGTTAGAGCGTTGTTTGAGCCACCTTTTCAACTCTTCCAAACCGCCAACGGCTTCAATAGTTTCATCTTCTTCGATGTACTCTAAGATACCGTTACGGCGAATGAGTTGTTTCTTTTCCGATAAAACTATATCTACTTCATCTTCCGTCAATCGCCCCGTTGTTACCTGAGCCTTACGATATACTTTCTCAGCTTCATCTTTAGTTAGACCTAAAGCGGCTCTGAGTAGTTTTTCTCTAGCCTCAGTTGTCAAGCGGCGACCACGATTCTGCTCGTGATGGTGAGTTAAAACTTTATTTAACTCGGACATATCCGGCAGTTGGAAGTCGATAACAACAACTTCTTTTTCCAGTTCTATTGGTACTTGCTGCATGGGAGACATCAAAATGATGTTCTTTTGCATACCCTTAAAACTAGCGATCGCATCCCGAAGCGATCTAGTTGTTGCCGGAGCATCAATAAATGGATGTAAATCTTTAAGAATAAATATACCGGGTTCTTTCTGCCTAATAATCCATTCAATCGCCGCCTCTGGTGAAACGGTGTTGTGTTGAGTTGTACTCCGGGGTTGACCGTACTCCACTATACCGTGAGTTACTGTCCAAACATAAACTCGACGTTGAGGCTTTAACAATTGAGCGATCGTGTAGATTGCTTGCTCTGCCCGTTCTTCCTCGGAGGTCACAAGGTAGATTAAAGGGTATTGAGCTTGAATGAGAATATTGAGCTCTTCTTTCATACTATCGACCTACTTGAGACCTTATAGAGACAGTACAATCATCGCCGTTGGTAAAGACTACCGAAACCATGAATTGATCCATTCATAATTCCTAACTAGCAAGGGACTAATTCTTCCTCACCCTTGGGATGGGTTTCTTCTTCCATTTCCTCAATGGACAGGTGTTCCTGACCAATTAGTCCTGGTTGATTACCTAATGCTACTAATTCCCCATTACGTAAAACGAGTGAACTTTCACAACTGGGACAGGAATAAACCCTGTGTGTTTTGCCGTAAGAAGACTCTTCAAATTCTTCTACTAATTCTGAGTTGGTCAGGTAGAAATTGAGCGCCCGTTCTGCAAGATCAGACATTGGTTCTGAGTCTACTGCGGAACGAATCTTTAGCCTTCTGTGCAGTTCCGGCGATAAATACAATGTTACCTTTTGCTTAGTTTGCATATAACTATTTAACGGTCTTACCCGGGTATGTAATTAACGTTATCGGTTCTTTGATTTCTTGTCAAGCCAGTAAGACAGTTTAACGGCTGTTTTGTTACATATCTTAATGTAATTCAAAAAATTCTGATCCACAGGTCACATCCTATTCCTGATTAACAGTGATTTATGTAACAATAACTCTAGTGGATAAAACGGGGCATTAGGGGTTTAGCACTGGTAAATCCCTACTCTAGCGAAAGTCAATTGGGGTAAAGGGTGTAATTATGTCTACTGCGGTCAAAACCTGTAAATTGAGGCAAGTAATTAGTCTGCTGGTCTCTGGTGTTGGCACGGCTATAATTTTTTCAGGGTGTAGTGCTAATGGCTTCTGGTCTTCCGCACAGAAATGGGAGACTTACCGTAATCCCCGTTATGGGTTTGAGTTTCCCTATCCCAGTCACTGGACTTCTCTAGCATCACCAGACAACAACGATGGAGTCACATTTGTTGCACTACAAAATCAAAATACTGTGATTCGGGCTTGGGCAGCTAAAGAGTTACCAGAATTACAAAATCCAGAGACTCTTAAACAGATAGACCATAACTTTGAAACGGTTCAAGGACTATCTGGGTTAATGGTTATAGAAGTTAATCCACAAATCACTTCCATGAAACTGACCATCACTCAAGGGCAGGTAAAATACTATTGGCAAGGACAAACCAACAGTAAAGAGTTTAAAGATCACTATCGCCTGTTTTACTACATAGCTACACAGTACAAGATTAGGTGATTGGGGACTGGGGACTGGTGATTGGTGATTGGTGATTGGTGACTGGTGACTGGTGACTGGTGATTGGTGACTGGTGACTGGTGACTGGTGACTGGTGACTAGGAAAAGTTTCTTTACCCAATCCCCAATCCCTAATCCCTAATCCCTAATCCCCAATCCCTAATCCCTAATCCCTAATCCCTAATTCCCAATCCCCATTCCCCATTCCCATAATTAATCAGCCAGAGGGGACACAAACCTGGTAGATTTAGCTATCAGCGAGTAAAAACTGGTAAAGATGAAAGTCCTGGTTATTGGTGGTGATGGGTATTGCGGTTGGGCAACTGCACTCTACCTTTCTAATCGAGGTTATGAAGTTGGAATTTTAGATAGTTTGGTGCGGCGGCACTGGGATAATGAACTAGGTGTTGACACTCTGACCCCAATTGCACCAATTCAGCAACGTCTCCAGCGATGGCAAGATTTGACTGGTAAATCTATCGACCTATTTATTGGCGATATTACCAATTACGAATTTCTGCACAAAGCCTTGCACCAATTTCAGCCAGATGCCATAGTGCATTTTGGTGAGCAGCGTTCAGCGCCATTTTCGATGATTGACCGCGAACACGCGGTTCTGACTCAGGTAAATAATGTAGTCGGTACATTAAACCTGCTCTACATCATGAGGGAAGATTTCCCAGATTGCCATTTGGTAAAATTGGGAACAATGGGTGAATATGGCACACCCAATATCGACATTGAAGAAGGCTATATCACCATTGAACACAACGGCCGGAAGGATACTCTGCCCTATCCTAAACAGCCTGGTTCGATGTATCACCTCAGCAAAGTTCACGATAGCCATAATATTCACTTTGCTTGCCGGATTTGGGGTTTACGGGCAACTGATTTGAATCAAGGTATAGTTTATGGCGTTCTCACCGAAGAAACGGGGATGGACGAACTATTAATTAACCGCCTTGATTATGATGGTGTATTTGGTACTGCACTTAACCGCTTCTGTATTCAAGCCACAGTAGGACATCCCCTCACCGTTTACGGGAAAGGTGGACAAACTCGCGGCTTTTTGGACATTCGGGACACAGTGCGATGTATTGAATTAGCGATCGCCAACCCAGCCGAACCTGGAGAATTCCGCGTATTTAACCAATTCACCGAATTATTCAGCATTGGCGACTTGGCCTTGATGGTGAAAAAAGCGGGTAACACAATGGGATTGAATGTGGATATTAACCACATAGATAACCCCAGAGTTGAAAAAGAAGAACATTACTTCAACGCCAAAAACACCAAACTGTTAGATTTAGGCTTAGAACCTCACTATCTCTCTAATTCTTTGTTGGATTCACTCTTAAACTTTGCTGTCAAGTATCAGCAGCGGGTTGATAATAACCAAATTTTGCCTAAAGTGTCTTGGCACAGAAAATAAGGTAAAAATTTTGTGCGGCTAGTTACAGAACCCTATCTAAATCAAGTCAGTCGCTGGCCAAAAAATGGTCGTCATATTTTAGCGCAGTATGACGACCATTCTATTGTGGTTTATCAGGCTTATCGTCCAACCATTGCCAACTTTGCAGCAACTCATGGTTATTTTAGTGGTGAGTTTAGCTTTAACCGGATGAGTTGGATTAAGCCTAATTTTTTATGGATTTTGTCTGTACTGAATAGTTTTTTATGAGAATCGCCCTATTCACGGAAACTTTTTTACCCAAGGTTGATGGTATTGTCACCCGTCTACGTCATACCGTTGACCATCTCCAACGGGATGGAAATCAAGTATTAGTATTTGCCCCAGAAGGTGGTATCACAGAACATAAAGGAGCGAAGGTTTACGGTGTTACTGGCTTTCCTTTACCTTTATATCCAGAGTTAAAACTGGCACTTCCTAGACCCGCTATTGGTCACGCTTTAGAACAGTTTCAGCCAGACATTATTCATGTTGTCAATCCCGCAGTTTTAGGATTATCAGGAATTTTTTACAGTAAAGTCCTGAAAATTCCCCTAGTGGCTTCTTACCATACCCATTTACCTAAATACCTGCAACATTACGGCTTAGGAATGTTGGAAAATTTACTTTGGGAATTACTTAAAGGCGCTCATAATCAAGCAGAGTTAAATTTATGTACTTCGACAGCGATGGTGGAGGAACTATCAGGACATGGGATTGAAAGAGTAGATTTATGGCAGCGAGGGGTAGATACAGAATTATTTCATCCTGACTTAGCAAGTGCGGAAATGCGATCGCGTCTCACTAGAAATCATCCAGAAAGCCCCTTATTGTTGTATGTAGGTCGTCTTTCAGCTGAAAAAGAAATTGAACGCATCAGACCAATTTTAGCAGCGATTCCTCAAGCCAGATTGGCATTAGTAGGAGATGGACCAAATCGCCAAAATCTAGAACAGCACTTTGCTGGTACTAATACCCATTTTGTTGGTTATCTGATGGGGCAAGAGTTAGGTTCTGCTTTTGCCAGTGCAGATGCTTTTATTTTTCCTTCCCGTACAGAAACATTGGGCTTAGTGCTACTAGAAGCAATGGCAGCAGGATGTCCAGTAGTCGCAGCCCGTTCTGGTGGTATTCCTGATATCGTTACAGATGGAGTAAATGGTTATCTTTTTGACCCCAAAGCGGACATTCAAGAGGCTATAGATGTTACGATAAAGTTGTTAAAACAACGACAAGAAATAGCAGTTATCCGTAAAAATGCCCGGATAGAAGCAGAAAAATGGGGCTGGACAGCTGCGACAAGGCAATTACAAGATTATTACCAAAAAATAATCTTAAAAAATTCACAAGGGAATAAGTAATAGGGACTGGGAAATGGGGAAAAATATGATCTTTCTTTTGCTTCTTGCCTGTTCCTAATAACAAATGACTAATGACAAATGACTAATGACAAATGACTAACGACTAATGACTAATGACTAATGACAATTTTAAATTTTTAATTGTTTATGACAATCCCCAATGTTGGTAGCGTCTTGGCTACATTAGCTGAACTGACACAAGTTAATCGCACCCAGTCTTTACTCAGTCGCGTCAAAGACCTTTCTGTGAATGAGTTTGTTTGCTTACTAGACTTTATTACGGCTGAGTTTCAGCAATTCTTGAGAGCAATTGATCTGATTAATAATGAAGCTTTAGAAGGGATGTTGGAGAAAGTTCTAGAAGCCATTACACTGAAAATTGGTCAAATTCTCCAAGCCGAACATACAGCTATTTTTTTAGTTGATTATGATAAAGCCCAACTATGGTCAAAAGTTCCCCAAGATAATAATCAAAAATTCTTAGAAATCCGCACTCCTTTAAATGTAGGTATTCCTGGCCATGTAGCAACTACAGGTAAGTATCTAAATATCTCTGAAGCTGCTACTCACCCTCTTTTTAGTCCAGAATTAGAAAAACAAATGGGCTATAAAATCCGCAATCTTTTATGTGTGCCGGTTGTGAGTAGTAAAAAGCAAACTGTAGCAGTTGTACAACTGGCAAATAAAGCGGGAAATATTCCTTTTGATCAAAATGATGAAGAGTCTTTTCGAGATTTTGCCGCTTCTATTGGCATTATTCTGGAAAGTTGTCAATCTTTCTATGTAGCAGCTAGAAATCAACGAGGGGCAACGGCTTTGTTGCGTGCAACCCAGACTTTAGGTCAAAGTTTGGATTTAGAAGCAACTTTGCAAATAGTCATGGAACAAGCCCGAATTCTGATGCAAGCAGACCGCAGTACACTGTTTTTGTATCGTAAAGAAATGGGGGAACTGTGGACAAAAGTAGCAACAGTTAATGATAAAAACTTAATAGAAATCCGTATCCCTTCTAATCGTGGTATTGCTGGTTATGTGGCCTCCACAGGTGATGCACTGAATATCCCTGATGCTTATCAAGATCCGCGCTTTGATCCAACTACAGATAATAAGACTGGGTATGTAACTCGCAATATTTTATGTTTACCAGTATTTAATTCTGCCAATGAATTAATCGGTGTTACTCAGTTAATTAATAAAGAACAAGGTAGTTTTACAAATTCAGATGAAGAGTTCATGCGAGCTTTTAATATCCAAGCAGGAATAGCTTTGGAAAATGCCCGGTTATTTGAAAATGTATTGTTAGAAAAACAGTATCAGAAGGATATTCTTCAGAGTTTATCTGATGCAGTCATTTCCACAGATATGCAAGGTCAAATAGTCACTATTAATGATGCAGCATTGGAATTATTAGGTTGTCCTTTAAAAGCAGCTAACAGAATCGAAAATAAGCTGTTATGGAAAGAAAATTTACTGGGGCGTAAAGTTTGGGAAGTTGTCCCAATTGACAATCTACAAATGCGTTTGGAAGATAGTTTAAATCATGCTTCTAGACATTATGTACCAGAGCAAAACCTGGTAGTGGGATTATATAAATTGGCAAGTGATAAAACTCACTCTTCAGAATTGAAAAATGAGAAGTCAATTTTGGCGATGCGTGATCACAATAATTCCCATATTTTCATTCCCTGGAATCAACTCCTGACTCCTCAATCTGAGTTACTTAGTGCTGATGTCGTTAAAGAATTAGAACGCAGTATCAATCTTACTATCAATCCTTTAACTAATCCCGAAGGTGGTGTTAGAGGTGGCTTGGTGGTTTTAGAAGATATCAGCCGAGAAAAACGCCTGAAAAGCACCATGTACCGCTATCTCACACCCCACGTAGCCGAACAGGTTATGGCTTTGGGTGATGATAGTTTGATGGTGGGTGAGAGGAAAGAAGTCACGATTTTATTTTCTGATATTCGGGGTTATACAACTCTCACGGAAAACTTGGGTGCGGCTGAGGTAGTATCGCTGCTGAATCAGTATTTTGAAACAATGGTGGAGTCAGTTTTTCACTATGAAGGAACTTTGGATAAGTTTATTGGTGATGCTTTAATGGCGGTATTTGGTGCGCCCCTACCATTGACAGAAAATCATGCTTGGCGAGCAGTACAATCAGCTTTGGATATGCGTCGCCGTTTAGAGGAGTTTAATCAGCGTCGGGTGATTCAGTCCCAACCAAAAATCCATTTTGGGATTGGGATTAGTTCGGGGGAAGTGGTTTCGGGAAATATTGGTTCTCCCAAAAGAATGGATTATACGGTGATTGGAGATGGGGTGAATTTGAGTTCTCGCTTAGAAGGCGTGACTAAAGAGTATGGTTGTGATATTATTATCAGCGAATTTACTTATAATTTATGCAGCGATCGCTTATGGGTACGCCAGTTAGATAAAATTCGTGTCAAGGGTAAACATCAATCTGTGGATATCTATGAATTAATTAGCGATCGCTCTCATCCTCTAGATGCCAACACTCAAGATTTTTTATACCATTACGATGCCGGACGTGCTGCTTATATATCACAAAATTTCACCCAAGCGATCGCCAGCTTTGAAATTGCTAAACACATTCGACCCACAGACAAAGCCGTAAATATTCACCTAGAACGTGCTTCTAATTACCAAAAAATACCACCTGCCAATTCCTGGGATGGTACTTGGACAATGTTGACAAAATAGTCAGGTAATAGGCAACAAACAAAAGCCGATTAATTTTTCCCTGTCCCTAATCACTAGCATCACCTTCATCATTAGAATCATTGTCTTGAAAGGGTTCTTCACCTATCCTGAGTTGTTTTCTTGAGCGTTTTAACTGTTTCCACAGCATCTTGATTTGCTCGTAAGCTTCATCTGGAGGTAGTTTACCACCTGTTTCTAAGTTACAAATATAACTTACTTTCTGGGCAAATTCTTGTAAATTTGCATTAAAAACTAAATTCTCCGGCTGTACATGACCGTAGTAGCGACCACGAGGATAGAGAAAATCATCTTTGCTTACCATTTTTCTCTCCATATATTTAATTTTACTCCTGATTTTATTGTTTACAGCAAAATCACTAGTTACTCTTAACTCTATTTTGTTAAGTCAGGATAATGTATAAGATTAAGCTGTGATTATGGTAAAAGATTGCAAAAATTGGTTAACTTCAACTTTGACAACATACAGCAAACGATCACAAAATGTTTATGCCAAAGCTATTAACGAGCAATTAACCACTATATATATTTTCAGGACTTATGCACGAATTACTAAAAATACGGGTTTGAGATTGCTTCCCTGCGGTTGCAATGACGAACATAGATTAATCTTGCGTAAGTTCTCATATTTTGTCAAGCAATATTTATGGCGATCTACCTGACATCAGGATTTTACAACTTCTCCATGTTTATAACTAAATTCACTAAAAAATGATTTTTAATCAAACTATTAATATATAGTTTTTTATGTAGTTTAATCAATATTTTTTACAAAAAGTTACAAAAAGTTAAATAAAAAAATAAATATCTGTTCAGAAAATGACATTGACCAACTAGCAGTTAAATCTTCAAAAACCACAGGATTTACCCAAAAATGACTGGAAAAACTTGATTAACCAGAGGAGAAATTTATGCAGACGCAAGCTTCCCGCAGCATATTGTTCTTAAAGTTTGTCCTAGCTGCATAAGTCTGAGAAGAGTTAAGTAGGTTAGCAAAACCTAGTGTAGTATGTAGTATTGGGTCGCCTGGACAAAGGCACATACTCTTGCTGATAGTGAATAAATTCAACCTCCTACCTTGGCTGATAGCGCAGCATAGCATTAGCCATAGGACTGATAAAATGGTTAAGCTGGAAACCTGTTGTCCTGCAACTGTATCTACCACTATGTCTGTTAATACCAAACTCTACGAAGGCAAAGCGAAAATTATTTACACAACAGACGATCCTGAAGTCTTGTTGGCTGATTTTAAAGATGATGCAACAGCATTTAATGCTCAAAAGCGTGGAAGCATCGAGGGAAAAGGCAGTATAAACTGTACCATTTCTAGTAAATTGTTTGAAAAGTTGGCAGAGCATGGCATCAAGACGCATTTTATTGATTGTCCTGCACCCAATCAAATGCGGGTGAGAGCAGTTAAAATTGTGCCATTAGAAGTAGTTGTCAGAAATATTGCCGCTGGGAGTCTTTGTCAACAAACGGGATTGCCATTAGGTACAATTCTGCCACAGCCTTTGGTAGAGTTTTATTACAAAGATGATCAATTGGGAGATCCTTTGCTCACACGCGATCGCTTACTACTTCTAAAACTAGCTACTGCGGAACAAATTGATAGCATTACCCATCTTGCATTGCAAATCAATGAAGTTCTCCAGGGTTTTTGGCAACAATGTGGTATTACCCTAGTAGACTTTAAACTTGAATTTGGTTTCGACTCACAACAGCAGTTGCTGTTAGCAGACGAAATTAGTCCTGATACCTGTCGTTTATGGGATATCACAGAGAACGATCCTAACCGTCGCGTCATGGACAAAGACCGCTTTCGGCGGGACTTAGGAAACGTAGAAAATGCCTACCAGGCGGTTTTACAAAGGGTATTGCAAGTAGTAGAAAGCAAGAATTAACTGCGTGTACATAGTCCTTTGTCTTATATGACTAATGACTAAATGATTAATGATTTAATTGTGTGTGGTAGTGAAGAGGAATATGAGTAAAAAGCATTTATCTCCTGTATTTCTGGCAGTTGTGGCAATTGCTGCACCTTTGGACAACTCACTGAGTGCGACTGCAAAAACTCCTGATCAAATCCTGCAAGTAACAGAAGTAACTACGGTAGAAACAAACCAGTTACTACCACAGAAAACTGCTCAAAATGATGTTAGTGAAACCCCAGAAATCCCTGTCACCCCAACAGCAGTAGTTATAAAACCAGAATCTGAGTTATCTACACCTGCTGTCAAAATTTCAACAGCTAACTCAACATCAATAGCGACACCAGAACTAATCATACCAACGGTGACAACACCTTCAAAAACGGTACAAGTTCTGAAAGCAGCACTATCTAGCAACTCAGAACAGACAGCACCATCAACAACTGCACAAGTTCTCAGAGCAGCACTATCTAGCAACTCAGAACAGACAGCAAAAGCAGAAGTAATTATCCCAACGGTGACAACACCATTAACAACTGCACAAGCTTTAGAACCAGAAGCAAATCCTGACACCAATTCTAGTCAAGAAAATGCTGAACCACCGACAGTACAACCAGTTCTCCCTGCTAATTCAGAAACAACAGAAACAGTAGAACCCCGTGTACTGGTATCAGAGGTAGCAGTGACATCGCCAACAGGTTCAATTTCTACAGACCTGGAAACCAAAGTTTACCAAGCGGTTCGTACTCAACCAGGACAGACAACAACCCGTTCCCAACTGCAAGAAGATATTAATGCTATTTTTGCTACAGGTTTCTTCTCTAATGTGCGAGCAGTACCAGAAGATACACCTTTGGGTGTGCGAGTAAGTTTTATTGTCGATCCCAATCCCGTTCTCAGTAAAGTAGAAGTAGAAGCTAATCCAGGTACTAATGTTGCTTCTGTATTACCAGCTAATACTGTGGATAAGATATTCAGTGAACAGTATGGAAAGATTTTAAACCTGCGTGATTTACAGGAAGGGATTAAGCAATTAACCAAAGAGTATCAAGACAAAGGTTATGTGCTGGCTAACGTCATAGGAGCGCCAAAAGTCTCAGAAACTGGAGTTGTTACCCTAAAAGTCGCAGAAGGGGTAGTAGAGAATATTAAAGTTCGTTTCCGTAATAAAGAAGGACAGGAAACCGACGATAAGGGACAACCCATTCGGGGAAGAACTAAAGATTATATTATTCAGCGGGAACTGGAATTAAAACCAGGACAAATATTCAACCGCAATATAGTACAAAAAGACCTCCAAAGGGTATTTGGTCTAGGATTGTTTGAAGATGTAAATGTCTCCCTTGATCCTGGTACAGATCCCAGTAAAGTGGATGTAGTTGTGAATGTGGCTGAACGCAGTAGCGGTTCTATAGCTGCCGGGGCGGGTATTAGTTCTGCCAGTGGGTTATTCGGAACAGTTAGCTACCAACAGCAAAACTTGGGGGGTAGAAACCAGAAACTGGGGGCTGAGGTACAGTTAGGCGAAAGAGAACTGCTGTTTGACTTGCGGTTTACAGATCCTTGGATTGCAGGTGATCCTTATCGCACTTCTTATACAGCAAATATTTTCCGTCGGCGGTCAATTTCTTTGATTTTTGAGGGTAAAGATAATACTATTGAAACCTTTGACCCTGGCAATATTACTAATCAAGATGAGCAAGATCGCCCCCGGATTAACCGTTTAGGTGGTGGTATATCCTTTACCCGTCCTCTTTCTCCTAATCCCTATGAAAAGTCAGAGTGGGTTGCTTCAGCAGGTTTGCAGTATCAACGAGTTTCTAGCCGTGATGCTGATGGTAATCTGAGAAAAGATGGGGCAATATTTGATGATAATGGTGTGCAAATTAGCCCTGCTATTCCCCTAACTCAATCGGGAACAGGTGAAGACGATTTGCTATTATTGCAGTTGGGCGCACAACGCGATCGCCGTAATAATCCCTTGCAAGCTACCAGTGGTTCTTATCTCCGCTTTGGAGTTGATCAATCTGTACCTGTAGGACAAGGTAACATTTTCCTTACCAGAGTCAGGGGAAACTACAGCCAATATTTACCAGTAAAATTTCTTGGCTTTGGTAAAGGCGCACAAACTCTAGCTTTTAACCTCCAGGGAGGTACTATTCTGGGAGATTTGCCCCCTTACGAAGCCTTTACTCTTGGTGGTAGCAATTCTGTCAGAGGTTACGACGAAGGCAGATTAGCAACTGGACGCAGTTATGTCCAAGCATCTGTTGAGTATCGCTTCCCTGTGTTCTCTGTAGTCAGTGGCGCTCTGTTTTTTGATTATGGTAGTGACTTAGGCAGCAGTACCCAAGCAGCAGAAATTTTGAATAAAAATGGTACTGGCTATGGTTATGGTTTAGGTGTGCGTGTGCAGTCACCTCTCGGACCAATTCGCATAGACTATGGGATGAGTGATGATGGCGATAGCCGTATCAACTTTGGGATTGGGGAAAGGTTTTAAGAAGTAGAAGATATGGGTAGGGGGCAAAAGTTAGAAAGTTTTTCTCCTTAGTCCCCTTGACTCAAGAGGTTGCTAATTTTCCCATTTACCTTAATACTATTCCCAATACAGGGCTAAACCAAGGTGTCTACTAAACATAGAAAAAATGAGTAATACTAACCCAAATATATCGGCTTCTGGCCTATGCTACAGCAGACTTTAGCTGCGGAAATTACCCAAACGGGTTTGGGGCTGCATAGTGGTGTGAGTAGCAGTGTGCGGATACTACCGGCAAAACCGGGAGACAATCGCTATTTTGTCCGGGTGGACTTGCCAAATTCGCCCATTATTCCTGCTAAAGTTGCAGCTGTTAATCAGACTCTTCTCTCCACTCAGTTGGGTACAGATGAGGTTTATGTCCGCACGGTAGAGCATTTATTGGCTGCTTTATCCGCTATGGGTGTTGATAATGCCCGGATTGAAATTGATGGACCAGAATTGCCGCTATTAGATGGTTCTGCTCAGGTATGGACTAATAGCATTGCTACGGTGGGCTTGGTATCACAATCAGTTAATGATGAATACGCGCCTATATTGATTCTAGAACCGATTTGGGTACATCAGGGTGATGCTTTTGTTTGCGCCCTACCATCCCCAGAAACTCGCTTTAGCTATGGAATTGATTTTGAGTTACCTGCGATTGGTAATCAATGGCATAGTTGGTCATTATCTCGTAATCTAGAAAATACCTTTATTACAGAAATTGCTCCGGCTCGTACTTTTGGCTTATTGCATCAAATTGAATATCTGCAAAAATCAGGATTAATCAAAGGTGGCAACTTGGATAATGCCCTGGTTTGTGGTCCTGATGGTTGGCTAAATCCACCATTGAGATTTGCAAATGAACCAGTACGTCATAAAATTTTGGATTTAGTAGGAGATATTAGTCTGCTGGGACAATTTCCCATTGCTCACTTCTTAGCTTACAAGGCTAGTCACAATCTGCACATTCAACTGGCACAGAAAATTTTAGAATTAAGCTAAAAAATCACTAAAATTTAAGTAAGATTGTCCGCTATTTCCTAGCTTATTTAATTCCATATTCTCAATCAAAGAAAGTACCAATGTCAACTCTTACTCAAGCTAATTCTACTGACATGATTACATCTGAAGAAGATGATCAGGATACTAATACAAAAGAAGTTAAAACAACTTTTACGGTAGAAGAGATTCAGCAACTCTTACCTCACCGTTATCCCTTTTTGCTGGTAGATAAAATTATTGACTATGTTCCTGGAAAATTGGCTGTTGGTGTGAAAAATGTCACTTTCAATGAACCCCAATTTCAAGGTCATTTCCCCGGACGCTCACTAATGCCTGGTGTACTCATTGTAGAAGCGATGGCACAAGTCGGAGGTGTTGTCATGACGCAAATGCCTGATATACCACCAGGACTGTTTGTTTTTGTTGGTATTGATAAAGTCCGTTTTCGTCGTCAAGTAGTACCTGGTGATCAGTTAATTATGACAGTGGAACTGTTATCAATTAAGCAGCGTCGTTTTGGTAAAATGAAGGGTCGTGCCGAAGTTGACGGACAACTAGCTGCTGAAGGAGAACTAATGTTTTCTTTGGTTAGCTAAAATTTTGTTTTAACTGTATGGGCATAGCCGTGAAATGTCCATATTCAATTGCAAGAATAACAGTAACAACAAAAAACCACAACCTTATTTACTGATTTCTAGATTTTCGTTATCCTCACACATAACTTAATTTTGCCCGACAAATTTTTTCACTGAACTCAGTTCTGGAGAGTCACCCTTGAAGACACTTATTCATCCAACTGCTGTAATACATCCTAATTCGGAACTCCACTCAACGGTGCAAGTCGGTGCTTATGCTGTGATTGGAGCGAATGTCAAAGTCGGACCGGAAACTGTAATTGGCGCTCATGCGGTTCTAGAAGGACCTTGTGAAATCGGGGCGCGAAATCATATTTTTCCGGGTGCTGTGATTGGTATGGAACCCCAAGACCTCAAGTATGTGGGAGAACCAACTTGGGTAAAAATTGGGGACAATAATTCAATTCGCGAATATGTGACTATTAACCGCGCTACTGGTCGGGGTGAAGCGACTGTAATTGGTAATGGTAATCTACTGATGGCGTATGTTCACGTTGGGCATAATTGCGTGATTGAGGACTCGGTGGTAATTGCTAATTCTGTGGCGTTAGCCGGTCATGTTTACATTGAATCTCGTGCTAGATTAAGCGGGGTTTTGGGTGTACATCAATTTGTACATATCGGTGGTATGTCCATGATCGGTGGGATGACACGCATTGATCGGGATGTTGCTCCTTATATGTTAGTTGAAGGTAATCCATCTAAGGTGCGATCGCTCAATTTGGTGGGTCTAAAACGCTCAGGAATGTCAGCCAAAGACTTTCAACTTCTCAAAAAAGCTTTTCGCATTCTTTACCGTTCTAATTTACTTTTTAAAGATGCTTTGGCAGAGTTGGAACTGTTGGGAGATACTGAACAATTAGAACATTTGCGGCGTTTTTTGTTACTTTCACAAATGCCAGGAAGACGTGGTTTAATTCCCGGTAAGGGCAGAAAATCCGCAAGTGATGAATCGTGATTTATACGTGATGAATGATGAATCACGCCTAAATTCATCATTCATTTTTAAGACAGGGAACAGGGAACAGGGAATAGGGAACAGGGAATAGGGAACAGGGAATAGGGAACAGGTAAGAGAAAAAAGATATTACAAGCAATTACCCGGACATGATCTAAAATCTAAAATCTAAAATCTAAAATCTAAAATTCAAATGCGGATATTTCTCAGCACTGGCGAGGTTTCTGGAGATTTGCAGGGGGCGTTGTTAATCACGGCGCTTCAGCGTCAAGCTACGGATGCAGGATATAAATTAGAGATTGTGGCATTGGGTGGCGATAAAATGGCCGCCGTAGGGGCGACGATTTTGGGCGATACTAGCGGTATCGGTTCGATGGGCATAATTGAAGCATTGCCGTATTTTATACCTACTATCCAGGTACAACGGCGAGCGATCGCTTACCTCAAGCAAAATCCTCCTGACTTGGTAGTGCTGATTGATTATATGACTCCTAACATCGGTATTGGTAGTTATATGTCTGAGCATTTTCCCGATGTACCTGTGGTATATTACATCGCTCCCCAAGAGTGGGTATGGTCAACAAGTTTTGAGAGAACAAAACGAATTGTTAGCTTTACAGATAAGCTATTGGCAATTTTTCCCGAAGAAGCTCGTTATTATCAGGAGAAAGGGGCTAAAGTTAGTTGGGTTGGTCATCCTTTAGTTGATAGGATGGCTAATGCACCAAGTCGGGAAGTAGCACGAAAAAGCTTAGGAATTAAACCAGAACAAATTGCAATTTCTCTTTTACCTGCTTCTCGTGGTCAAGAGTTAAAATATCTATTACCAGTAATTTTTCAAGCGGCTCAAAATATACAATCTAAATTACCAAAAGTACATTTTTGGATTCCTCTATCTTTGGAAATATTTAGAGATAAAATCGAAAAAGGTATTCAAGATTATGGTTTACAAGCAACAATAGTATCAGGTCAACAACAGGAAGTTTTAGCAGCGGCTGATGTTGCAATTACTAAATCTGGAACGGTTAATTTAGAGTTAGCTTTGTTAAATGTACCGCAAGTTGTTGTTTATCGTCTCAGTCCTTTTACCGCTTGGGTAGCACGTAAAATTCTTAAAGGTTCAATTCCCTTTGCTTCACCTGTAAATTTAGTTGTGATGCGGGAAATTGTCCCAGAATTTTTACAGGAACAAGCAACAGCAGAAAATATTACTCAAGCTGCAATGGAATTATTATTAAATCCTGAAAAGAGACAAAAGACGTTAGCAGATTATCAAGAAATGCGGCAATGTTTAGGAGAATTGGGAGTGTGCGATCGCGCTGCTAAGGAAATTTTAGAAATGCGGTGATTGGTGATTGGTGATTGGTGATTGGTGATTGGTGATTGGTGATAATATTTATTATATTGTTCCCTATTCCCTATTCCCTATTCCCTATTCCCTATTCCCTATTCCCTAATCCCTAATCCCTAATCCCTATTCCCTATTCCCTAATTAATATGACTCGCTTTATACATGATCAGTTTGCTAAACAATATCTGACTGAACTTTTAACACCTTATGGTCAAGTAGAAACCAGCAAAGATATTACAGCAGAAGTTAGACAAATTGATGTATTATTTATCCCATCACCCCAAGCAGTAGAAAATCTAGAAACACTGGGACTGCTAGGAAAAATGGCAGCAAATTATGCTATATTTGAACCATTCCGCAATGCCCGTCAGCAAAAGTGAAATTCGCAGCTGCATGGGTAAATTATTTGATATTCATGCAGACCTAGAGCGTCAATCTAACCGCAATAATACCACCATTAATGAAGCAAAATTACCCCGTTTGTGGATTTTTCTCCCACGACATCAGCGGAACTTATAGCAAGCTTTAATACTACTGTAGATGAAAAAAACTGGGGTAAAGGGATTTATTTTTTGGGAGAAAGCTTAAAAACTGTAATTATTGCTATTCATCAACTACCCAGTACACCAGAAACCCTGTTTCTCAGGATATTAGGTAAAGGGAAAGTACAAAGACAAGCAGTGGAAGAATTAGAAGCACTAGCTAACAACAGTCCGTTTCTTTCAGATATCATAAAATTAGTAAATGACCTGATTGCTGTTTTATCCGCACGTCAACGTCAAGAGCAAGATATAGATAAAGATGACCAGGAGTTGATTATGAAATTATCGGAAATTTATCAACAACAATTAGAAGAATTGAAAAAACAAGAACGACAAGAAGGAATTCAGCAAGGACTTCAACAAGGAATAGAAGAAGGGGAAAAAATAGGAATTGGTAGGGGTATAGAAAGAGAAAGACGCGCAATGATTGAGAGTATTCTACAAGTGCGTTTTAGTGGAATTGATGCAGAATTAGCAACAATTATTGAGAAATTAATTCTCATGAGTCGAGAAGAATTTACTCCTCTGTTATTGCAATTATCCCGTGAGGAATTAATAGCTAGATTTGCCGAATAATTAATATAAAAAAAGAAGTTCGTAGGGGTTTAGCACTGCTAAACCAGTACAATTTATGTTGATAACCAATAACTGATAAATACTGAGAAATGATGAAAAAAAGACCTATAGCAGTTGATTTATTTGCAGGTGCGGGAGGGATGACCCTTGGTTTTGAACAAGCTGGTTTTGATGTTCTTGGTGCTGTAGAATTAGACCCTATTCATTGTGCAGTTCATAAATTTAACTTTCCTTTTTGGAAGGTGTTATGTAAAAGTGTAGAAGATATAACAGGGTTAGAAATTAGAAATAGTAGCGAAATTGATAATCAAGAAATTGATGTTGTTTTTGGTGGTCCACCCTGTCAAGGTTTTTCATTAATTGGTAAACGTTCTTTTGATGATCCGAGAAATTCTTTAGTTTTTCATTTTATTAGGTTGGTTTTAGAATTACAACCTAAATTTTTTGTAATGGAAAATGTCAAAGGAATGACTGTAGGTAAACATAAAGAATTTATTGCAGAAATAATTGAGAAGTTTGAAAATAATGGTTACAAAATCAATCATAATTATCAAGTTTTAAATGCTGCTAATTATGGAGTTCCTCAAAATAGAGAAAGATTATTTTTACTCGGTTGTCGTCAAGATTTAGAATTACCAAATTATCCAGCTAAAATCACCCATCCAACTAAATCAAAAACATCTGCAAAACTACCAGCAACACCTACAGTTTTAGAAGCATTGCAAGATTTACCAACAATAGAAAATTATCCAGAATTATATCACCAAGATTGGGTTGTAGCTGATTTTGGGAAACCTAGTAATTACGGTATGCAAATGCGTAATCTTTGCGTAGAAAAAACCAATTATTCATATTCACGTAAATTTGATAATAACATCCTCACATCCAGTTTAAGAACAAAACATAATCCTGAATCTATTGAAAGATTTGCGTCAACACCACATGGTAAAAATGAACCAATAAGCCGTTTTTATAAACTTGATCCGGAAGGGTTATGTAATACACTCAGAGCAGGTACAGCTAATAATAAAGGTGCTTTTACCTCTCCTCGTCCCATACATCCTTTTATTCCCAGATGTATTACTGTTAGGGAAGCTGCGCGGTTACATTCTTATCCTGACTGGTTTAGATTTCATCCCACAAAATGGCATGGTTTTAGACAAATTGGTAATTCTGTTCCTCCACTTTTAGCGCAAGCTGTAGCAGCAGAAATTATTAAGGTTTTAAATGTGGAAACTGCTCAACCCAAAGGAGTTAAAATTTCGGATGAACTCAGTTTATTAACACTTGATATGTCAGAAGCAGCTAAATATTTTGGAGTTAACCCTCATGTTATAGAACCTAGAACTAGAAAAAAATGAATATTTAGATCATGCTACGAATCATGCTAGTAAACAAAAATTATTTATTACTAAGGAACAACCATAGTGAAAGAAGGTTTATACAACTCTGTTATTATCGGAATTTTCCAACGTTATTACAAAACTGGATTAGAATATTTTGAATTTAACCGTAATGAACTTCCTGAAATTGCTAAAGAGTTAGGTATTCAATCAGCTAAAAATCTAGGAGATATTCTCTATGCTTTTAGATTCAGAAAACCACTGCCTAAAGGGCGAGTATGAATTTAGACTTTTCAAACACCCTCTTATTGCTATGTTTGAACTGACAATATATGAAGGTGAAGTAAAAATTGTCCAAGAGAAACATTATAAACTTGTTACAGCAGATCAAATTTCTGAAAACGATTTACAAAATTATAGGAATTACACATAATCATGACTGTAACCAAACCTTTATCACTAACACTAGAACAGTTTCTGAAATTACCAGAAACTAAACCCCAAAATGAGTATATCAACGGCGAAATTATCCAAAAACCAATGCCAAAAACTCGCCATTCTCGACTTCAGGGTAAAATAATTAATATCGTAAATCAAGTTACCGAAACAAATAAAATTGCTTATGCTTTTCCAGAGTTACGCTGCACATTTGGAGGTAGATCAATTATACCAGATGTGGCAGTTATTCGCTGGGAAAATATCGCATTTGATGAGAATGGTGAACCTGTAGATGATGTTTTAATAGCACCAGATTGGACTATAGAAATTCTGTCCCCAGAAAAAAGTTCTAATAGAGTGACTGGCAATATTTTACATTGTATTAAATATGGTTGTAAATTAGGATGGTTAATTGATCCAGATGATCGTTCGATTTTGATTTTTCAACCGCAAAAAGAACCAGAATTAAAATATGGAAAAGATGATTTAATTATATTAAATGGAATCGGATTAAATTTGACAGTAGAAGAAGTATTTGGCTGGTTAAAAATGAGTTAATTAGTCATATCTCCGACTTCTTGCAAAAGTCATGTATCCTGTAGGTTGCATTCTAACTCATGAATTATTACATAAGTTAAGATATAAGATTAACAGTGAAGATTTCGGAACAGCAACGTTTTCATCACACTTAAAATTATGAATATTTATCAATCTCATCCTTGGCCATCCACCGTTGAGGAAGCTATAGCTATTCAAGAAACCCTAAGAAATCAAGTTATTACCACAGATCAACTCAACACACCTATTCAATATGTTGCAGGTGTAGATATGGGTTTTCTCGAAGATGGTAAAATGAGTCGTGCAGCAGTAGCAGTGCTGAGTTTTCCTGATTTACAAGTTGTGGAAACCAGTTTAGCATACCGTCCTACAACGTTTCCTTATATACCTGGATTTTTATCTTTTCGGGAAATACCCGCTATTCTTGATGCTTTAGAAAAGATTAAAACTATACCTGATATAATTTTGTGTGATGGTCAAGGAATTGCTCATCCTCGGAGATTAGGAATAGCTTGCCATTTAGGTGTTCTAGTAGATATACCAACAATAGGTGTAGCGAAATCATTACTTATTGGCAAACATGAAGAATTACCAGAAGCTAGAGGTAGTTGGCAACCATTAATACATAAAAATGAAACCGTTGGCGCAGTTTTACGGAGTCGTAGCGGAGTCAAACCTTTATATATTTCCAGTGGCCATCGTATTAGCTTACCGACAGCAATTGACTATGTATTACGCTGCACACCAAAATATCGGTTGCCAGAAACTACACGTATTGCTGATAAACTAGCATCGGATAGATAAAGTCTAGATTTTGCCAATTATTTTTTAACTTTGATTTTCAAGACTTGCTAAATAACTACTAATCATGTTAGGAATCGCACAGCATAAAGTTGAATTGATTAAATATTAAAGTTCTCTAAAAACAATGAATGTACTAACTTTACAGTGGCATGAGGCTAGTATAACTAGAACTCAACAAATTTATGAACAACAGTACAGCAAAAATCCTGGTACTTGCCGCATTGGTCGTGATCCATTGCGGTGTGACATTGTTTTAACTCACCCGACTGTATCCGGGTTACACATTGAAATATTTTTTGATTCTCAACAGCAACGTTTTTATATTAGAAATTTACGCGAACCAAACCCCCCGCAAATAGATGGTAAACCATTGATAAAAGGAGAAATATCTTTAAGTGAAGGAAGCATTATTTATTTAGGACAACAACAACTCCAAGTTACTGCTATTTCTGTTGATAGTATTCCCGCTACTATCATAGTCCAACCACCATTGCAATCAGTACATAACCACCATAAACAGTCAATTCCGACACAACCAAATCCGGTTTATGCTTTAGAGTGTCCGAAATGTCATAAAATGTCGCCACCAGAAAATCTACAAATAGGTTGTCCTTGGTGTGGTACATCTTTAGCAGCGGCTGTCAGCGTCCTATTAGCACCAAGTCATTAGGTGTTAGGTGTTAACAATTAGGAAGATGGGGAGAATAATTAATAACAAATGACAAACTTACAAATTCAATTAAGTTGGGAAGATCCAGCAACGGGAGAACGTCGAGAACCTAAGTTAAATGTCCCTATTGCTTTTGGTCGAGAATTTGCAAAGTTACCAGTAGAAATTAGGGGTCAACGTGTTTCACGAATACTGCTAAATAGTAGTGAAGTTTCTCGCTATCATGCTTTAATTGATTGGGAACAAGATTGGGAACAAAATAATTTTGTTATTATTGATCAAAACAGTGTTAATGGTATTTTAGTTAATGGTCAACGTCAAACACGCTGTCAGTTAGCTAATGGGGATACTTTGCAAATTGGACCTTATATTATAACTGTGCAGTTTGGTATTAATACTGTAATTCCTACTCCTAATAATCCTTCGACTATTCAATTCAATCCCAATACAAATCACCCAGATCCGAATTTATCTCCAGTTGCTTCTGTCACACCTTTAGGAAGTAATTTTCCACCGTCTGAATTTCAGAAAAACAAAGTTGATTTACAGGCTATTCATGCGACTGGTTTACCTGTTGATGAATGTGATTATTTAGCAATTGGGGCTGGTTTAGGTAGTTTTATTTGGGTTGATTTATTAAGAATTAGTGGTATTAAAGCCGAGAAAATTATTGCTGTGGGATTAGAAGCAGAACCTTATGCAAGATATAAGCGCCTGTGTTTAAATTCCCAAATTCCTTTACATGAAAGGTTGCGTTCTAATTCTGATTCTTGTCCTGATAATATTTGGGGTTGGCCTAGTTATGCTTTAAGAGAATATTGGCATGATTTAAGTCAAGGTAAGATAAATTCAGCATTTAAATATTTATGGCAAGTTTTTAATGAACCAACTTTTGCGGAAACTTATACTCCTCGTGCTGGAAATGTTTTTGATTCTATAGATAGGGAAACTAAACGTATTGGTTGGAATCAAATTTATCGTTATGGTAGAGTTAGATCAATTAGAAAAACTGAAGATGGTAGATATTGTATTGCTTATTCTCGCAGTCCGGGAAATTATGCTTTTTTAGTTTGTCGTTATTTACATTTAGCTACGGGATATCCAGCGATTCAGTTTTTGCCAGATTTACAAGCTTATCGGGAAAAATATCAAGATTTTAAGTCTGTGGTCAATGCCTATGAAGACCATAATCATGTATATGAACAGTTAGAAAAACAAGGTGGTACGGTTTTAATTAGAGGACGGGGTATTGTAGCTTCACGGATTTTACAACGCATTTATGAAGCGAGAAAGCAAAATCGTAATATTACAGTTTTGCATTTAATGCGATCGCCCAAACCCCAAGGTAACAAATTTCAAAAAGCACAACGCACCGTCAAAAATCATTACGAGTTTCAACCCTTTAACTGGCCTAAAGCCTGTTGGGGTGGTGAACTCCGAGTGATGTTAGAAAAAGCTACCCCAGAAGAACGTCAACGTTTATTAGCAGACTGGGGTGGAACTACTACCGCAGATCGTGTAGACTGGCAACGTATCACTGAAGAAGGTATTAAAGAAGGTTGGTATCAAATTACTTTTGGTCAAGTTGTTGGTGTAGAAAGAGATGCACAAAATCACACTATTACCCACATCCAAGAAAAAGGTTTTGGGGAAATGAAATTAACTGCCGATTTTATTATTGATGCTACCGGACTTGATGCCAAGGTAAATGCTAATCCCCTATTAGAAGATTTGGTAACACATTACAATTTGCCTTTGAATCATTTAGAGCGTTTAGTAGTAGCAAACAATTTTGAATTAGTTGAAATGCGTAATACTAAAGGTCAAATGTATGCAGCCGGGGCAATAACTTTAGGTGGTTCTTATGCAGCAGTTGATAGTTTTTTGGGTTTACAATACACGGCTTTAGTTGCTGTTGATGGGCTATATACTGCCCGTGCGCCTGGAGTTGGAAGTTTGAATACTTTTAGTTCTTTAAATCAGTGGATAAAATGGGTTTTCAATCAGTCACCTTAGTAGGCAAAAGGCAAGAGGCAAAAGGCAAAAGTTATGAATTTTGAATTTATTTTTCCCCAATTACCCATTACCCAGTCCCCAGTCCCCAGTCCCCAGTCCCCAGTCCCCAGTCCCCAATTACCAATCTATTCTGCTGCTAATCGTAAAGCGGGATAGGGGAAAAGAGTTTTAAATCCTGCAAGACGGTCTTTTAATGACTCTGAAGAATTATTCCAAAGAGTTTCATAATAAAAGAACACTACACCTAAACCTCGCTGTTGGGCTGCTCGCACTTGAGATTTAATTTGTCGCATTGGTACTTGGCTAGTTCTTAATCCTGCCATTATTCCCACTCCAGTGGGAATTCGTTGTTGTACTTCTTGCATTTCTGGACGAACAAGTTTAGTGGTAAAGCTTTCTAGATTATTGCGATAAACTTGTACAATTAATTCATCTACTATGTTTAATCTTACCCAATTTAGCCAGTCTTGTAATTGTAGTTTGTAAGCAAAATCGTAGTAATTAGGTGAAACTGAAAAAATTGCTTTTGGTCTTATTTGCTTAATTCTTTGGTTGAGTCTGACCATGAAATCTGTGATTTTATTTGCCCTCCATCTTACCCATTCTGGGTCTTGAGAATCTGCTGGGGGATTTTTTTTGGTTTCTTGCCGGTATAAAGCAACTGTATATTTATCGTAGCCAAATTCATGAGGTAAACTTGTATGATCATCAAACTGGATACCATCAATATCATAGTTACTGGCGAGTTCTACAAGCAGATCAGTAATAAACTGTTGTACTTCTGGATGGAAGGGATTTAACCATGAAACTTCACCAGCAGCACTAATAGAAGTTTCCCCACCGTTGCGCTTTTGTGTTAACCATTCCGGCTTATTTAATGCTAGTTCCGAAGTTGGAGGAGCCATAAAACCAAATTCAAACCAAGGAACGACAAGTAAATTTTGACGATGAGCTTGATTAATTACGTCGGCAAGAATATCATGTCCATCTGAACCACGAAACACAAAAGGTTGAATATCTAAACGTTTAGCTACGTTGCTAGGATACATTACATAACCAGAATTCCACACTACGGGATAGATGGTGTTGAAGTTTAGCTGACGCAGTTTTGTGACAGCATCGTTAACTTTGGCTCGATCTTTAAAGATGTTTAGATCATTGTTAGTGATCCACACACCGCGAATTTCTTGACGAGGTATTTGGGCGTTAACTGGTGTAAATGTATTTGTGAATAAGACTGTGACAAAGGAAATTAAAAACAACAACGGCAACAGTCTTTTAAATAATTTATGATGCCAATTCATTGTTTGCCTATGCTGCCAGCCTGAAGAAAAAAGATTTAATTTCATCATTTGGTAAGATGTATTAATTAACCATTTATGCAGCCGCATAATATTTTGATTGTATCTACGAGTAATATTATCTAAAAACATTAGGAACTATGAGTTGGTAGTTGTGTAGTCAAGGCGGCGCATTGTCTTTTGCTGGAAAATTAATCCCCGCTGATTGAGTAAAATTATAATAGTTGACGTGCCTACTTAAAACTAGTGCCAGGGTAGACTATAATTTCTCTAGATTAAAATAATTCATATTTCAAATGTATAAATTAAAAACTCCAGCCCCCAGCAAAACGACTTTGTTCAATTTTGACCTTAGAGTATGAATTTAGACTTTTCAAACACCCTCTTAGCCTTAGTTACAGAAATTCCTGACTTTTAGGAAAAAAAGATAAAAAAGATACCATATAATAGTGTAACAGTATATAGAATATTGTAAAGATATAAATTACACTACTGTTTAAGATGCAAACTGTGAAACCCTCCTCAAAGTTGTCTGTAGCGCCAAAAGTATGCCAGCCTTTAAAAATTGTCGCTTTGGGAGATAGTTTAGTATATGGATACGGCGATCCAGAAAAAGGCGGTTGGGTGGAACAACTGCGTCGGTGGTGGATGTTACCGGATAGTGTGGGTCATGTGCTTTATAATTTAGGTGTAAGGGGCGATCGCACTCAGCAAGTTTACCAACGTTTAGAAATTGAATTTCGTCACCGGGGAGAAATCAGAAACCGTTTACCAGACCTCATCATTTTATCCATCGGAGTCAACGACACACCCCGCTTAGGCCGTCCCAACGGCAAAAATTATACCGATTTTGCTCAATTTGAAGCAGAAATAGCTACATTATTAGACCAAGCACAACAACTTTGTCCTGTGGTTTTTGTGGGTATGGTTCCTGTAGATGAAACCAAAATGCCATTTCTCGATTGTTTATATTACAATCATGCTGACCAATACCGCTACAAAGAAGCAACCCGTCAAGCTTGTAACCAAAGACAAATTCCCTACTTAGATATTTTTGACCAATGGATGTCACATAGTGAAACTTGGAGAAGTGAACGCATCACCGCAGATGGACTTCACCCCAATACTCTCGGTTATCAAGATTTATTAGAAGCTGTCCTCAACTGGACAGAAATAGCTAAATATCATTGTCAATTAGATTATCAACTTAAATTAGAAAACACTTAATATATAGAATCCTGACTTCTTAAATAAGTCGGGTATCTATCTTATAGCCGTTCTCATGTTAGTGAAGTACAAAGTTTTTTCGTTTTAGGGAACAGGGAACAGGGAATAAATTGGTGTGTACTTCATTAGACTGGGAAACGCTATAAATCAACAAATTCATGATTTTATAAAAAATCTGACTCCTGAATTCTTGAATTTTTATGACTCCAACTTTATTTGGTCGTTGGCAAACTCGATTATTACTATTAGCAACTGTTGGTGTATTAGTATCCATACCTTTTGCTATTGGTTTAATAGGTTTGGGTGCTAATAGCGTTTATTTTTGGATACTTGCTTATGTTGCTATTTTTGGTTTAGTTTGGGATGTTGTTTATAACTATCTGCAAAAATCACGCTGGGATAGGGACTGGCCAGCAGCTTATCAGCTTTTGGCGGGTATCTGGGAAATGATATTTGTGTTTTGTGGAGTTAAAATTTTTGGTTTTTTGCCTATACCTCTACCGAAAAATGAACTACCAATAGAGGCGTTTTTTTTACATTATTCTTTAGTTTGGTTGGCGGTTTTTATTAGTTCGCAAAGTTTAATGAGAATTATTTTTCCTCGGTGGCGTTTTCGTGGTGGACAGTGGTTTTAAAAGATAGAGATTTTTTATCAGGCAGAGACACAGAGACGCAGAGGAGTACGCAAAGTTTAATGGTTAAATGTTTATGTGGGTTATCTAAAATTTTAGGTTCTTCGGTACTTGTTATGCTAAACTATTAACCTGGTTGTGCCACATTTAGGGCAGGTAGCAAACGACTTTTCTTGTTCAATTTGTAAAATCATCCCAATTCCAGTGTGAAGGCGATGTGATATAACTTTTACACCACTCAAATCCAGAATCTCTGTTAGAATTTTAATATCTTTTTTACCAGTCATAACTTTAAGTTTATCTAAAAATAATTTGGATTGTATTTATAGTTAATAATAAATGCTCGTTATATGTCAACCCCTACGATACTTTTAATCATTTATTGATACATTTTTAAATATTATTTAGTGAATATATCTAATATTTTGGCATAATTGGCATAACAAGTACCGAAGAGCCATAATTCTTTAGTCATAGTCTAGTATTCTATGCTTGTATAAGTCAATATAGCAGAAGAAATGCGAGAAGCAGCGTTAGGAAGATCAAACTTTAACCAGTCCCCAATCTCCAGTAAGTATTAATGCTTAAAAATAGGGTGTTTCTACGGCAACAATGCAGCAAAAAACACAATAAATCCTGAAATCTATATAAATTAATGCTTTCATCTATCCACTTCTGGCTACAACACCTTAGAATGATTCATTGAAAAGTCGAGCCAATCTGATTTACAGCGGTTTTGAGTGTAAATACTCTGAAGGGACGATTTTTGTAATTCTGCCAACAGAGATTTCCGTGAAGATGGAACAAAGTACATCTTGAACAAATCTCAAGTAAACCTCAAGGAGACTGATATGAACAAAGGCGAATTAATTGATCATATTGCTGAAAAAACTAATGTTACCAAGAAACAGGTTGACCAAGTTTTGAGTGCTGCCATAGACACTATTATCGAGGCTGTGGCCTCTGGTGATAAAGTCACTCTGGTAGGTTTTGGTTCTTTTGAATCACGGGAACGCAAAGCTCGTGAAGGTCGCAATCCCAAAACCAATGAAAAAATGGAAATCCCAGCTACCAAGGTTCCCGCCTTCTCTGCTGGGAAACTATTTAGAGAAAGGGTAGCACCCCCAAAAGAGTAAGTTCTGTTCTAGGGAGTCTATTTTTGATGCGACAACAGGCACACGGGGGAAATTTGGCTTGGGCAGCGGCATTAGCTGGTTGTTCCCCGGATGCTATTGTCGATTTTTCTGCCAGCATTAGCCCCTTGGGACCGCCAAACAGCGTTATTGCTGCGATTATGTCCCAACTTGGTAATTTGAAACACTATCCAGACCCAGATTATAGTGAACTAAAACTAGCTCTGGGTCACTTTCATCAACTACCATCTGACTGGATTTTGCCTGGTAATGGTTCAGCAGAATTACTGACTTTACTAGGTAGGGAATTAGCGCAATTAGTGGCAACTGTTTTACTTACTCCAGCTTTTGGCGACTATTACCGCACCCTAGCGGCTTATAACGCTAAAGTGCTGGAGTTTCCTGTGGATTTGGGGACTGGGGACTGGGGACTGGGAAAAATTTATTCCTCATTTTCCTCAGATACCCCGTCTAAAAATTGTGGTTTGCTGCTAAATAATCCGCACAACCCGACGGGGAAGCTATTTTCACGGGAGGATATTTTGCCCTACCTGGAAGATTTTGCTTTGGTGGTGGTGGATGAAGCGTTTATGGATTTTCTGCCTCCTGAACAGGAACAGAGCCTAATTGGGTTGGTACAGGAATATGAGAATTTAGTGATATTGCGATCGCTCACCAAGTTTTACAGTCTACCGGGGTTAAGGTTAGGATATGCGATCGCTCACCCTCACCGTTTGGCTAAATGGCAATCATGGCGAGACCCTTGGCCTGTAAATACCCTAGCTGCGGCCGCAGCCATAGCAGCACTCCAAGATACAGACTTTCAACAACTCACCTGGAAATGGCTACCACAGGCACGAAATCAACTATTTCAGGGTTTATCTTCAATTAATGGATTACGACCCCTAGAAGGCGCTGTTAACTACTTACTGGTAGAGTCCAAACAGTCTACATCTGAGTTACAAACAAAATTACTCCAACAGCACCAGATTTTAATTCGTGATTGTCTTAGCTTTAAAGAATTAGGCGATCGCTTTTTCCGCGTCGCTGTCCGTTCAGAAGCTGACAACCAACGCTTACTCATAGCCTTGAAGTCAGTTATCAGGTGACAGGTGACAGGTGACAGGTGACAGGTGACAGTATATATTTTTCTGTTCTCTGTTCCCTGTTCCCTGTTCCC
>NZ_JAYGHA010000023.1:52402-95124 GCF_034931405.1 Anabaena sp. UHCC 0451
TATGACTAATGAAAATTGATTACGATATTGTAATTATTGGCGGTAGTATTGCCGGATACCAAGCAGCCCTAACTGCAAGCCAACTACAGGCTAAAGTTGCCTTAGTACAGCCACAAGTCAACTATGAATTGAATTATCATTATCCACTCAGCGAATTGGGTAAAAGATCCCAGCAGTGTTTTGATCTAGCAAATCTTGGCATTATTACCCAAAAAGGAAATACTGCACCGGATATTTATCTGGATAAGCAGATTAATAATACTGCAGTACCAAAAAAACCGGAAATCCCAATCCATCAAAGCATCTGCACCTATTCTTACAAGCAAGCGATGTTGTCTGCTCAAGGTATTGCAGCAAATTTCAACCAAATTAATTCTGTTGCTAATTTAGCAGCCCAAGGAGTAGATGTAATTATCGGTAGTGGTAAATTTCACACTCAACCACTAAGTTTTGCAGTTAATGACCGCATTTTAAGCTCCCGTACCTATTTACTAGCTAGTGGTTCATGTCCCCAAATTCCCAATATTGAAGGTTTAAAAACCACAGGTTATGTCACTTTAACTAATATTTGGCAATCTTTAGAAAAATCAAACCTCCCCAAAAATTGGGTGATTTTAGGTGGTTTACCTCAAAGTGTGGAAATTGCTCAAACTTTAGCCCGTTTAGGTTGCAGCATCAATTTAATAGTTAACCATCCTAGTGTTTTTTCTCATCTTGATCCAGAAATAGCCCAATTATTGATAGCAGAATTAGAAGCTGACGGAGTGCGAGTTTTTAACCAAACAATAGTAACTCAAGTGCGGCAAATTGAAGATAAAAAATGGGTTCAAGTGGGAGATAAAGCCATTGAAACTGATGAAATTTTAGTTGCAAATGGACAACAGCCAAATATAGAGTCTTTGAATTTAGCAGATGTAGGAGTAAAGTGGCATCCACGCCGTTTAATTGTCAACGAAAAATTACAAACTACAAATCAACGCATTTACGCTTGTAGTGATGTCATAGGTGGTTATGATATTGCTAATATCGCTAATTATGAAGCGAAAATTGCTGTTAAAAATGCGCTTTTTTTGCCAAGACTTGCAGTTAATTATGCTTGTATTCCTTGGGTAATATCTTCTCAGCCAATGGTAGCACAAGTTGGTTTAACAGAACCACAAGCTAAACGCCGATATGGTAAAAACCAGGTTTTAGTTTTAAAGCAATATTTTAAATCAATAATAGCGGCACAAATTAAAGGCGAAATTACAGGTATTTGTAAATTAATTGTTTTAGAAAATGGTCAAATTTTGGGATGTTCTATATTAGGTGCAGAAGCAGGAGAGTTGATTAACTTAATTGCTTTTGCAATGTCCCAAAATATTAAAATTGAGAATTTAGAAAATTTAGCTGTTGCTTATCCTAGTTTCTCAGAAATATTAGCACAAACTGCAAGAGGATGGAGTCAGCAAAAACTCAATAAAAATCACATTTTACAAGAATTTCTCCAAAGTTTCTTCCATTTTCGACGTGATTGGAATTTATAATATTGGGGAATGGGGAATGGGGAATGGGGAATGGGGAATGGGGAATGGGGAATGGGGAATGGGAATAGGTAGGGGCGAAGCATTCGGGCGATAATTTATCAGTTTTTTCCCAGGTTTATCTTCCGAATGCTTCGCCCCTACGACTACTCCTATTATTTATCCTTTTCAACATTGCGTTTGAGAGTTTTTTCTATGAGAGAAACACTACCGATACCTTGAAGAACACCACGGGCAACTAAACCTAAACCACGACCAATAATTTTAGTGAGAATGAAAACAATACCACTACCTAAAAAAGATAATAAAGATTGTATACGAGGTGCGATCGCATCCCGAAGTTCTAACAGTAATGTCACTACTAAGGAAATACCGGAAAGTTCTGCTAACTCCTGGTTACGTGGGGCATAAATTGAAATTTTAGCAATACCACGAGGTGCAAAAACAAATAACTCATACCGACTTTCAAAAATTGCTTGGGGTTCATTTACATAATTATTTAACCTGTATTTCCAAGATAAATTATTTCTAAACCGTTCAATTTCTCTTGTCGAAATTAAGTGACGATCATAAAAATTTTGTTTTATAGATTCTACATCCGCCAAAAAATTGAGCAATGGTTGTAATACACCATTAGCAATCTGAATTAATAAATTTTCTAAAATCATTGATGCTTGGGAGTTTGCTGCTTCAGTACCTGCTGGATATGATGTATTATCAACATACAAATCTGTGTGCCAGAGTAGATAAGCAAATAATTCTATAACCAAGGGAATTTTATTCAAGATTTCAGTTTCTACACCTGCGGAATTATTCAATAAGAAATTGGCTATTTCTATGTTTTTATCACCTATAGTTATCCGTGAAAACTTGCCATAAAAATCTGTAATGGCTGATTGCCATAAATTATTGAGTAATTTAGCTTTTAACTCTGGTAATTGATTATTTTCAATTTTTGAACTACGTAATTCATCTAATTGTTGAGATATTTTTTGCAAGATGAGATAAAGTAATTCTCTTTTTTTTTCTTCCCGGAGGATATCAATTTCTAAAGGTATATCGGTAAGATTTTGTAAAGGAAATTGGAGTTTATGAATACAAGATGCAAATAATGTCGATTGTAGTGCTTTTGCATTCAATAAAGGCGGTAAAATAGTTTGTATTTGTTGTGATTCTGGTTTACTAATGGTCTTACTAAGGTAAGAAATGGGTGGTGGTAGTGGTTGGGGAGTTTGTATTGGTTGTCTTTCCTCTGGTGCAGCTAATAAATGATTAACTAGCCAACGCGCAGCTAACATTTCCCGGCGTTGTCCGGCGAGAATAGCTTTATCTAATAATGGTAATCCAGGTATTTTTAATTGTGCGGTAACTGCGGTGAGGGTGTTATTAATGTGGCTAATTCCTGACAAACGGAGGTTATTTCGCAGTTTAGTAAAAGGTAAATGAGATGATGGAGGATTTATTCCTGGAGTTAGCAACCAATAATAACCACCCGATGCTATTTCTTGGATAGTGGGGACTAATTCAGAAATGGATATACCTTTGGGACAATAGCCATTTACGCCCATATTTTTTGCTGCCAATAATAGTTCTGGTGTAGATATAGAACTCAGCAACAAAATAGGTATATGAGGGTATAAAGCTTTGAGTTGTCGACAAAATTGTAATCCTAACTGCTGAGATTCGGTAGAACTCCCATTGCCTAATTCTAAAACTATTAAATTAACTGGGTTTTGATCAGGTGTAATTATTTCTAATAACACCTGTAAAGCTGCGGTATCGGTGGAGACATCCGCTACTACTTGTAGGTGGGGAATTGTTTCTAAAGCTACCCTTAATCCTAGACGAAAGATGGGATCTGGGTCAATTAACAATAAATTTAAGTGTAAAGGGCGATCGCTCATACTCAGGTAATCTACAGATAGACTTTCCAACTATCAGTTGTCAGTGAAAAAAGGCAAGATGCAAGAGGTCTTTAATTCTCCCCATCTTCCCATTTCCTCACACTTCTATCATCTATCATCTATCACCTGTGTTTATTCTGGGTTACGGTGTCCAAAAAAGTTAATAGTGTAACCACTAATTTTAACGCCTGTTTGGTTCTCAACTTGTTGAATCAATTCGTGCGGTAGTTCTATATGTACATCCAGAATTTGATTTGTATCCATACAGTTGACGTGGCTGTGGGCATCACTGATATTTCCGTATAAACGCCCATCACAATGTTCAATACACTCAATAATACCCTGACTGGATAAGGCTTCTAGATTTTGATAAACAGAAGTATGGCCGATTTCTTTATTTTGTTGATTCAAGCGATCATAAATTTCCCTAGCGGAAAGATGTTCATCTGCTTGCCAAAGTAATTCCAGTATAAAACGTCGCTGACGGCTAACGCGCATACCCAGCAGTTGACACCGATCTATGGCATCTTCTAAGGAACGAATTGCTTTTGTAGAAATAGCTGGCTTGTGCATATTTCAGTTGTAACTATAGGGATATTCTTACTGTTAATTAACCCTTCCAAGACAATTACTGTTTTTTATACAGAAGGATCTTAAACACATTTTTTGCTTATACCTGTGTTGTTGACGCTAAATGCTCTATTAATCACAGGTAGAAGCAAGTTTAGCCTTTGATTAACAGTTGCTTTGTTAAATCCTAACTCTAAAACAAACTCATTACAACTTTAGCTTAAAAATGCAGTAAATGTCCAGGTAAGGAGGTGTATTTTAGTTAACATTCTATAAAAACATAAGTAGTCAATAGACGGTAGCGTCAATGCCCAAAAACTGCTACTGTGGATTCTCAATACCCAATTTGAGCCATCAAAAAAGCAGCAAATCAGTCAATGACAATCACAATCACCATTAATAACGATTCCATTAACAATCTGGATTTGTCACCTGCATTCACGATAATTGAACCGCTGCTGCAAGAGAAATCCATTACATCCCAAGAACAGCAACTGCGCTTTGAAATTAACTACGCACAGGAAGCAAATGATCCAAGAGAATTTTCAGAAATTCCAGAAGTACGATTATGGTTTGTGCGTCTAGATGCCAAATATCCTTGGTTGCCATTTTTACTAGATTGGAAAGCTGGGGAATTTGCCCGTTACTCCGCCATGCTAGTACCCCATCAGTTTAGTTCTAAAGAAGGGATACAGTATAACCCTGAAGCCTTAGAAATTTTTTTGATGCACAAAATTTTTATTTTGAGTGATTGGCTAAAACAGCAAAATATCCCCACTCAATTCCGGCTTAAATCTCTAGCGCAAATACTAGGTTATGAATTAGAAGATGGTTTCTTTGAAATGATTGAAACAAGATAAGAATTTAGGAGGCAGGAGTCAGGAGTCAGGATTTAAGAAGAGTTCAGATTAATTTTTATGCTCCAATCCCAAGTAAAATTCAAAGTTCAGAGAGTGGGAGAAAAATGAATTAAAAATTATTAATTAATTTTGAATTTTGAATTTTGAATTTTGAATTGGAGCAAAGCGACTCAACCTCCCCAGATTTTTTCTAAAACAGTTGCAGGTGGAATATCTGCCGTTTTACCAGTAGGAGATTTAATAGCGAGGAATTTATCACTTTGTGGTAATAACTTGCCAGGTTCTGTAGAACCCAGTAGGACGATGGTAAAGGTTTGCACAGCTACAGCAAGTTGTAGTGGCGCACTTTCAATAGATAGCATCAAACTAGCGCCACCAATTATGGCAGTTAACTTGCCAACATCATCAGGAAAAATCACTTTAATTCCTGGGCAAGATTCCAGTAAAGATAACACAAATGGCTCATCATCAGTTTCTTTAATAACCACCACTGGTAAATTTGCTTGTTTGCGTTGGCAATCTTGGATAATTTGTTGCCAACTGGCCAGAGGATAGTTTGTATTTTCACTATCAATTTGGGACAACTTGCCAGAACCACCGTAAATCAGGATATAACCTGTTTCATGTATTTCCAAGCGTTTTTGTTGCTGTTGCGCCCATTCAATATCTGGTTTCAGGATATTTACTGATAAATCTGGGCAAAGTGTGTTAATTTTTAGAGGTTTCAATAGGTCATGATACATCGCTGCTATATATTGGGATGTATTTACAGATACGGTACTGGTAAGAAAACCTGCACCTTTGCCTTTAAAGCCGATGCGTGTGGGAATTCCCGTCAACCAGAGAAACAAACCTAAAAACCAGCTTTCTCCAGCAGTAATAGCAATATCATACTCGCGATCGCGAATCGTACCCACCAAGTTACCCCAATCTGCTAGACTATTACGATCTTTGTAATCAAAGGTCAATACCTCATGAACTGACTGGCTGACTCGGTAGGCAGCCTTTGACCGAGGTTCCACAACGACATCTATCTGCGCGTTGGGATAATAACGCTTCAGATCATCCAAAGTGGGAAAAAAGAGAATTTGGTCGCCAATTGAACCAGGTACAAAAGCTACTACTCGCATAAATAATAATATTTATTGACGCTTATCGCTCCTTATTTTAGGGGAATATCGGTAAGATAGTTGGACTTTCAGATTGTTAAATTAAACAGGCTGTTCTTGAGTAGGGGGAGATGGGATCTGATTCAAGATTCCTGGTTTTGAATTTTTTGATTTTCCGACCAAGATACTATATGGGTCTTCTTCAAATGTACCGTGCATCGTCATCAGCATAGCCTGAATTAATGCTTTGGCTTTGAGTAGTATTTCTTGAAATTCCATTTCTGGATCAGAAAGTGCCACGATACCGCCACCAATACCAATAGAAGTTCCATTAGGAGTGAAAATAGCAGTGCGAATAACTATATTCAAATCACTTGCACCATTCAATCCTAAAAAACCAATCGCTCCTGAATATACTCCCCGTGCTTCTTGTTCCAGGTGATCAATAATTTGCATGGTTCTGATTTTAGGCGCTCCTGTCATTGATCCTCCTGGAAATGCTGCTCGAATACAATCTACTGCTTGCAGGTTTGATGGCAAATGTCCGCGAATTGTTGTCACTAGTTGATGTACAGTAGCGTAGGTTTCGACATCCATTAATTTTGGTACATGAACACTACCTACTTCACAGACCTGTCCTAAATCATTACGTAATAAATCGACAATCATCAGATTTTCTGCTCTGTCTTTTTCGCTGTTTCGCAGTTTTTCTCGCAGGATAAAATCTTCTTCGGGGTTTTTTCCTCGTCGTAGCGTTCCTTTAATAGGCTTAGTTTCTACCCACCCTTGACGATCAATTTGCATAAATCTTTCTGGAGAAGAACAGGTGATCGCTATTTCACCAAAGCGCAAAAATGCAGCATAAGGGGCAGGATTTATCTGCCGTAAATGACGATAAAATGCCAATGGATCAGGTTTAATATCCGTGTGTAGTTGATTTGTGAGACAAACTTGATAAGTTTCCCCTTCATGAATTTCTTGTAAACAATGGTGAATATTATTAATGTAAGTTTGGTAAGGACGACTTAAATAGAACTTAATTTCCTCACCATTAGCTTGTGCTACAAGAGGAGGAAGAGGAGGTAAATTTTCAAGTTGTTGTTGGATGGCATCAAACCAAATTTCTCCCTGTTCCCTTGCTCCTTTTTTGATTAATTGCAGCAAATAAATACATTGTTCTTGATGATCGATAGCAATCAAGCGATCGGCAAATAAAAAAATTGCATCTGGCAAAGGTGAAGAATGTACTAATTTTCCGCCACATTCTGCTTTCAGTTCATAGCCAAAATAGCCAACAAATCCACAGTTAAAATCAAAAGGTAAATCATCATTTTGGCAACTCCGGTGGTCAATTTCTCGTTTGAGAAATTCAAAAATACTTTCGGTGCGACGAGTTACCCTATCTGACTGTGTGATCATGAGTTCTTGGTTTTGGGTACGGTAACGCACCAATAAACTGTTTTTCCCATTCCCATCACCCATAAAAGAGAACCGAGATAGACCAGTTTCTATGTAACTACTGTCTAACCAAAAACTATTTGGTGCTTCCTGAAATAAATGAACAAATATCTGTTCTGTATTCGGGCAAATATCTAACTTTCGCGTCTGAAGTTCAAATTCTTCTGGCTTTTTACAAGTATAATTAACAGCATCATCGACAGAATTTTCTCCTATCCACTGCTTTTTTTCTAAACGGATTGCAGATTTTTTTAAATATTGAAATGTGATATTTTTAAAATTTTCTAATAATTTTTTTCCATATTCTGTACAAATAGACTCTGGATGAAACTGCACACCCCAAAATGGTAAATGACGATGGCGTAAACCCATCACTAAACCTTCTTGAGTCCAAGCAATTTTTTCTAAACAATCAGGTAATTTATCTGCAACTAATAAGGAATGATAGCGCACCGCAGAAAATGGACTAGGAATATCTTGAAACAATTCCAAACCATGATGATAAATCTTACTAATTCTCCCATGTCTAACTTCCGGGGCATGAATAATTTTACCACCATTTAGGTAGGCAATTCCTTGATGTCCAAGACAAACTCCCAGCAATGGCACATCTAAATTATTTTCAATGATTTGTTGGCAAATTCCAAAATCTTCTACTATTTCTGGACGACCTGGACCTGGAGAAATGACAATGTTGTCAAAGCCAATTTTTTTCAATTCATCCCAGTTAACTTCATTATTGCGAATTACCAGAGGATATTTACCATTTATTTCAGCAATCATCTGGTACAAATTGAAGGTATAAGAATCGTAATTATCAACAATTAATGTTTGCATATTTTTTAGAGATTATTGTTAATATTCAAAAGCTCTGTGTCGTTTCCAAATTCTATTCCCAACGCTTTAGGTATAGTTGAGTTTATCCATATCTTAAATTACTAAGTAGTACATTTGAAGCTATAATTGGCGCTTATTATTTAGATAATAGTTGTGATGTTGAACCACTCCGTGCTATTGTTGAACACATTATTTGATTCCGTATCAGAACACACAGGGGGAAATTCATAAATTACCCCTAAGTAAGAATAAGGTTTGTAGTAGTTAAAAATTAAGAAAAGTTGTGTATTTATTAATTCCCGCCGCAGGTAGCGGCAAAAGAATGGGTGCTGACCGCAATAAACTCTTACTACAGGTACACTCAAAATCATTAATTGCTTGGACTTTGTTAGCTGCGGAAGCTGCAAGTGCTATCAGTTGGATTGGGATTATTTCCCAACCTCATGACTGGGAAGACTTTAAGGGTATTATGGCTGATTTGAAGCTCACTAAACCAGTTGAATTTATTCCTGGTGGGAGTACCCGGCAAGAGTCGGTTTACAACGGCTTGCTGGCTCTCCCAGAGGCTGCTGAACAAGTATTAATTCATGATGGGGCGCGATGTTTAGCTACACCTAATTTACTCAATGCCTGTGCGGAGGCTATTCGTCATTGTCCTGGGTTAATTGCGGCTGTACCGGTGAAAGATACCATTAAAGTTGTGAATGAAAACGGCATAATTGAAAGTACACCCAACAGAGAACAACTTTGGGCGGCTCAAACTCCCCAAGGGTTTGATGTTAAACTATTAAAACAATGCCATACTGAGGGTGTGCGGCAAGGTTGGGAAGTGACGGATGATGCAGCTTTGTTGGAAAAATGCGGGATTGAAGTGAGTATAGTACCAGGAGAGGAAACAAATTTAAAAGTTACCACTCTTCAAGATTTAGCGATCGCTGAATTTATTCTTAATCATAGGGAAGAGGGAACAGGGAACAGGGAACAGGAAACTACTTAATTATCCTTCTGCCTTTTGCCTTTTGCCCCGAAATTTCTCAATATGCCCAGGAAAAACATAGATATAGCTATCAAAATAGAAGCGATTTTGTATTTAAAGGGTAAACCTTTATCTTTGAGTGAAATTGCCGAGTATGCTGGGTGCGATCGCCCTACAGCGGAAGAAGGGATAATTGAACTCATGGATAATTATGCCCGTCGAGATAGTGCGCTGGAAGTTGTAGAAACTGTAAATGGTTATAGTTTGCAACTGCGGTCAGATTTTCATGATTTAGTACAGACGTTGATACCTGTAGAATTAGGTGTAGGAGCTTTACGGACTTTAGCGGCGATCGCTCTCAACAGTCCTATTCTCCAAAGCGAATTGATTGACCTCCGGGGTTCAGGTGTATATCAACACGTTCCTGAATTAGTAGAATTAGGATTTGTTCGCAAACGCCGAGAAGGTGATTCCCGGTCATATTCATTACAAGTCACCCCGAAATTTCATCAATATTTTCAAATCGATCAACTGCCTCAAATCATCCCCACAAACGAGAAAGAACAACAGCTAGAACTAGAGTTAGAGGGAACTGGGGGGGGATAGGGGACTAGGGACTGGGGAGATGGGGAGAAAATTCTTTACCTGTTACCTGTTACCTGTTACCTGTTACCTGTTCCCTGTTTTGATAAATGCGCTAGGCTTGTACTATGGTTTAAAGTAGAATTAGCAACTAAGCTAGAAGAAATTGCCAATGGTGTTTGATCCTGACTTTTTGAATGACAACTCTTCTGAGGAACACACTAATCAGCTTCTGAACGATCACCTGGGAGAAAGCCCGAATCCGTTATTGAAATATTTACAGCATCAATCTCCCGATGTTCTTGCGCGTGTTGCCCAGTCTGCCAGCCCAGAAATTAAACAAATCATCTCCCAGAATGTCCAAGGGCTAGTAGGGATGCTCCCACCAGAGAGTTTTAACGTCCAAATTACTACAGACCGGGATAACTTAGCAGGGCTGTTAGCATCAGCAATGATGACTGGGTATTTCCTGCGCCAGATGGAACAAAGAATGCAATTAGAGAATTTGTCTAATCAATAGTTATTAAGTACAGCCGTAATTAATCACGGCTGTACTATAAACTAAATTTAGGGGGAAGTTCCTGAGCGCACTTTTAAGGTTTGAGTTCTGCCATTACGGTTGACTTCGATTTCTAGAATGTCTCCAACTTTACTAGAATCAACGATCTTTTGTAATTGGGCTGTAATTTGTACTGGTTTACCGTTGATTTTTTGAATCACGTCTCCGGGAAGTAGTCCTGCTTGTGCTGCTGGCGAATCTTTAAGAACTTTCTTAATTGCAATACCAACATCGGGCTGAATGTTGAGTTTCATGTTCTGATTCAGCTGCTGTTTTTTGCCCGGTGAAAGGTCTAGCATTTCAATGCCCAAAAAAGGGTGATCTGCTTTTCCTTTGGTAAATAGTTCATTAGCTATGCGGACGGCGGTTTCAATGGGAATGGCAAAACCAAGTCCTTGAGCATCAGTGCGGATAGCAGTATTAACGCCAATAACTTCACCTTGGGCATTTAAAAGAGGTCCACCTGAGTTACCGGGGTTAATTGCGGCATCAGTTTGGATAAAGCTAACGCGTTTATCGGGAATGCCTACTTGGGCGCTAGTGCGATCAGTGGCGCTAATAATACCAATAGTTACAGTATTATCTAATCCTAAAGGATTACCAATAGCGATCGCCCATTGACCTGGGATTAATATTTGTGAATTGCCTAACGTAACTGTAGGTAACTTATCCGCAGGAATTTTGACTACTGCTACATCGGTGACAGTATCAACACCCACTACCTTACCTTCAAAAATTCGACCATCTTTGAGGGTAACTTGTACTGTATCTGTCTGTGTAACTACGTGAGCATTGGTTAATAATAGACCATCTGCACTTAAAATAAATCCTGAACCCGTACCGCGCTCAATTCGTTCTTGAGGAATTGGTTCTTCATCTTCCCCAAAAAAATGCCGCCACATAGGATTTTTTAAAGCTTGAAAAATTGGATTTGCCACTTTACGAGTAGCATTAATTCGCACCACCGCAGGACCTACTTTCTGCACAGCAGTAGCAATAAAATTGACATTATTGCCACCAACAGAATTCCCCATAGACCCGGAAGGATAAGCAATCACAGATTCTGAAGGTACAGATGCTGTGACATTTTTGAACTTTGGAAACGAGCTATTGTATGGCAAATATCGACTACTAAAAACACCAAGACTACCGCCAATAGCCACTAAAAACATATAAACGGCTAATTGCTTCACAGATAACTTCATATTAATTAATTAAGAATAATTGCGTTCACAGGGAGACGTATTACTAACTTCTAAGTTTAGTCAAGTAAATCATAAGTGAGGAGATAAGTTTACATCACTTTGAATACATAATTAGGGATGATCTCAAATCAAGCAAAAAAAACATCCATCTTTAAAATTCTCCAACTAAAATTTAGAATTAGCTATCTCTAAACTAGTTGAAATGACTTTTCCTGATCGTCCAATGTTTCTCTGTAGCTTAGTTAGCACTTTGGGGCTAATATCCATGCTGCTGCAACCGCCAAGTGCTGCTGCTGAACCAAGTTGTCCAACTCCTGCCCTATCTCGCATCCAAAAACATCAAGTTACTCGTAACGAGACTTTAGAGAGCATAGCCCAGCAATATAAGCTTATGCCAGCAACAATCATTAACATGAATCCATCCGTAAATAATGGCACAGTGACACCTGGTACTCAACTGCAAATTCCCCCCTTCAATGGAGTTGTAGTCCAAGTACCTAATGGTCAAACTTGGCGACAAGTAGCCACAAAATACAAAATTCGTCCAGATACATTGTTTGAGACCAATGGTTGTCAACAAAACCCTAGAGTTGTATTTGTGCCAGTTATACCAGGGTTAACAGCAAAACCGAATCAAATTATTACTACTTCCCCTGTACAAACTGCGACATCAGCCCAAATAACTGGATATCCTTTAGCTAATTCTACAACTGTGGCCTTAGCTTATGGGTGGCAAATTCATCCAATTACAGGTAAAGTTTTCTTTCATAGTGGTGTAGATTTAATAGCACCAGTGGGTACACCTGTGCAAGCGATCGCACCCGGTGTTGTAGTATTTGCTAAAGACCAAGCCAGCTACGGCAAATTAGTGATTATTAACCACGCAGACGGACTACAAACTCGTTATGCTCAATTGGAAACAATTCAAGTTAACTTGGGACAAAATATCAAACAAGGTGACATATTAGGTACTGTAGGTGCTACAGGCCAACCAACTTCTAGAGAACCACATCTACACTTTGAAATTCGTGCTAATGAACTTCTAGGATGGACAGCAAAAGATCCAAAAGAGTATTTAATTAGGTGACAGGTGACAGGTGACAGCGAAGAGAGGAGGGGAGGTTAAATAATTTAATTACCAATTACCAATTACCAATTACCAATTACCAATTACCAATTACCAATTACCAATTACCCATTCTGTTGATTTAATGATGTGCATTCCGGCGGCTGCAAATTTTGCAAATGTGGCGTTAGCTTGTTCTGTGTAGTCAACAACACCGGGAACAACAACGGGTGAAGTGCAATCTTCTAACAGATAGATTTTTTTGGTTAGGGTGCTATCTACCTGTTGAATTTCTGTTAAAAGATCATCAATTGTCCAAGCAACACAATGACTTTTAGCTTGTCCACCAATAATCACAGCATCATAATTTAAAAGTTGTTGAATTAAATTTTTATTCTTTTGTCCAATGGGCTTGTCATCAAATCCTATTAAAACTTCTGGACGTAAAATAGAATAATTTTCTGTTAAGGGATTTTCCCCTTTTAATTCAAATTGGGCTTGAGTTTTACGGGAGATACTGTGAAAAAAGATGGCTTCTTCCACTGCTGAAACCAAAGCATGACCAATTCCGCCTAACATAGAATGATAAGGCCAAACAGTTAGAGGATATTTACCATCCTGGCTGAGTTGTTTAACATAATGAAAAGCCTGTTTTTTTAATAATTCATAATCGCCAGTCACACTATTAGCAACGGCTGGATTAACTTGCCAAATACCTTGTTCAATATCTGTTGGTGTAATATTAGTAGCTGCTGGTGTGGGGTGTTCTCCATTGGCATTTATCCAAAAAATAGGATGGAAAATTTGCATAGCTGTGTGAGTATCTAAGGTAGGGATAATTTTTGTGATTATTCCCAAGTGACGATAAATAAAGGCACACAATCTTTGATTATCATCAACTGCACCAGTTCCGGTTTTTCCACCTACATATAATTCAAAATCAGGAATACAAAAAGTGTTTTGGACATCAATTAATAATAGACAAATGCGAGTTTTATCTGTTGATGCTGGTAGGATATTATGTTGTTTTGTCCATGCTTCAGCTTCAGATGCCCGTTGTTGATAAGGTACACGATAGACTTCACCGATTTTATTGAGGTTAAAGTGGGGAGGGAGGGGAAATTGAGTTGGGGTAGTCATCATATATTCAAAGTTGGGAAAATGATATGGATTTAAGATAATGATGAAACTGTAGATGTAAGTATTCAGCTATAGCAATCCTTCATATCCAGATCCCCGACTTCACGAGATCAATTTATCATTTATGGACACAATAAATAAAAGAAGTCGGGGATCTTATCGCCTTACCTGAATTCTTATCTGTAGATTATAAATTAACTTGTATAATTTTAGCAGAGGCAATTGCTTATGGTATTTTAGAGCTTAATTAAACCCTATTAACACCACAATAATGATTAAAAAAACAATAGGCTTAGAAAAAAACTTGTATGATTATTTACTTTCAGTTTCCTTACGAGAGCCAGAAATATTAACCCAGCTACGCCAGGAAACCGCCGAATTACCAATGGCTATAATGCAAATTTCCCCCGAACAGGGACAGTTTATGGCGTTGTTAGTTAAATTGTTAGGAGCAAAAAAGACTTTAGATATTGGTGTATTTACAGGTTATAGTTCCTTGGTGGTGGCTTTGGCTTTACCCGCAGATGGTAAAATTGTCGCCTGTGATGTGAGTGAAGAATATACCAACATAGCTCGGCGTTATTGGCAACAGGCAGGAGTAGCAGATAAAATTGACTTGAATATTGCCCCAGCTTTAGAAACTTTAGATCGGTTACTGACAACAGGTGAAGCAGAAAGTTTTGATTTTGCGTTTATTGATGCTGATAAAGGTAACTATGAAAATTATTATGAGCGATCGCTGCAACTAATTCGACCCGGTGGACTAATTGCCATTGATAACGTGCTTTGGTCTGGGAAAGTGGCAGATCCCGAAATTCAAGATAATCAAACTAAAAAAATTCGCGTTTTTAATCAAAAATTACATCAAGATTCACGAATTACCCTAAGTTTAGTTCCCATAGCCGACGGTTTGACATTAGCCAGGAAAAATTAGGGGAGTGATAACGGATAACTGTCCTTGTGGTACGCTATCTGCTTTAGATAGCGTTGAGGTACAGAAGATGTCGAAGCTGCGGGTGGGGTTGCTGTTTGGTGGACGTTCTGGAGAACATGAAGTTTCAATAATTTCTGCACGAGCGATCGCAAAAGCCTTGAGTGCAGAAGAAAATAGTCATAAATACGAAATTCTGCCTTTTTATATCCAAAAAGATGGCGTTTGGCAAGCTGGGGAAATAGCACAACAAGTTTTAACATCTGGTGTCGCTAGAGAAAATCCCTCTTTAACTCCTAATTTATGGCAATTTCCCCCACAAACAGCAGAAATTGAGCTTTGGTTTCCTATTCTCCACGGTCCCAACGGTGAAGATGGGACAATTCAGGGTTTACTAACTTTAATGCAAGTTCCCTTTGTGGGTTCTGGGGTTTTAGGTTCAGCAACGGGGATGGATAAAATCGGCATGAAAACCGCTTTTGCCCAAGCTGGACTACCCCAGGTAAAATATAAAGCCGTAACTAGGGCGCAAGTTTGGTCTAATGCTTGTATATTTCCGAAATTGTGTGATGAGATAGAAGCAACATTAGACTATCCCTGTTTTGTCAAACCTGCTAACCTGGGTTCATCGGTAGGAATTGCCAAAGTGCGATCGCGTCAAGAATTAGAAGCAGCTTTAGATAATGCTGCAACCTATGATAGACGCATCATCGTCGAAGCTGGAGTTGTTGCTAGAGAAGTAGAATGTGCAGTTTTAGGTAACGATAACCCCAAAGCCTCTGTTATTGGTGAAATTACTTTTGATAGCGATTTTTACGATTACGAAACTAAATATACCCAAGGTAAAGCCGACTTATTTATTCCTGCACGTCTACCAGAATCAGTTGTTCAACAAATTCAAGAAATGGCATTACAAGCATTTACAGCCGTTGATGCTGCTGGTTTAGCGCGGGTTGACTTTTTCTATGTAGAAGCTACTGGTGAAATCTTGATTAACGAAATTAACACCCTCCCAGGGTTTACATCCACAAGTATGTATCCTCAACTATGGGCTAATACTGGTGTTTCTTTTACCGAATTAGTAGATCAATTAATTCAACTAGCAATTGAAAGACATTCTCTGAACAAATGAGATCAAGTTCCAGATATATCCTCGACTCCATAAAAGCTGATTTTTTGCGAAGGTTAGGTAAAAAATGCTCTTTTTAGCAAAAAGCTACCTTTAAACCCCATTATCCTACTGATAGTTAACGCTTGTGTCTTCTAGTACAATAATCTACTAGAGGATACAAGAACAAATCAATCATGGATAGTCACAATGCAAAGCCAGAAACAACGGAAGCTACAAAAAGCACTTCAAAAGAATTAAAAAATACCTTCCCAGCTAAAAACCTGTTAGTAAGGTATTCTTGGTTATTCTTCTTGAGTTTTTTAGCAATTCCCCTGGGAGTGGGAATTTTGAGCTATTATCAGCTAATTTATGTTGGCTACGTGCCACAAATAGAACCAGAAAAATCCGCAGAAGTAGTCAGTGAAGAACCAATCACAACATCTTCTAATCACAGTAATCCTACACCTTTATGGTTAATGTTAGCGATCGCTCTGAGTTGTGCATCTGGTTGCTGGATAATTTTTCGCTTACTCAAACTTCCCCAAAGGGTTTAAAAAAGGTTGTGAATTGTTGATATTAGTCAAAATAGTTTTAAAAAATTCTCCTCAATAATAACTGATAAAAAGTGCCAACTTGGCAACCAATCAGTAAACGACCCGGTTAAATTATTAAAAGATAAACGAATTTACGGGTGTTGTTATCAGGGGCTAATACCATTAACAATGAATTTTGAACAAAAGCTTTTTATAAAATTGTTTTTAGGGAAATGTTCAACAATCTACTAAGAATTTTCTGGACTATATAGTTCAGATATAAAAACAATAATTAATCAGGTTTCACATTTGCTGCAACAGGAATTATTCGCATCATATAGACGCTATCATTAACGTACAATTTACCCCCCTAAATGACGGGTAGCGGCTATAAACAATATTCCTGAACGCCCCAGCAGCAAATGTAGAGTAGGAGATTAAAGGCGATTGGTATGCCTTCTCCTACTCTTCTTTTATTTATCGGTAATTCATAATTGGAATTTAAACTAAGCGATATTCAAATTAATTCGCACAATCACATCGTTGAAATCTTTGTCACCACCGTTTGGTAAATCCTCAAAGCCAAAGATGTTATTTCCTAACAAACGAATATGATCTACTTGATCAGCATTAGCTCCCAAAAATGGGAAGTAAACTGCTGGATCATTATTGGGATTACTATCAAGTAAAGCATCGGGTTTACCATTAACAATAATAAATGGTGCAAAGATAGAACCTGGTTGGAAAATTCCTGTGTAAGTTGCCGTACCTTGGTTATTAACTGTCAAATCAATACCTGCTACACGCCCACGAGTTGCGGCTTCAATATAACCAGCTTGTCCAGCAAAAATATCGGCTTTACCATCTCCATTAGTGTCAATACCGCCATTTTCATCAGTGACTTGATAGAAGCCAATAAAATTATTAAAAGCTGCTTCTCTATTCACTACAAAATCAGCTTTTACCTGACTTGTGACACCGCGTAAATCAATCACTTCTCCTTGGAATTTGCTTTGTAAGTTTGTACCTAGAGGTAATGAATCATTAGTGGGCTGAATCTTCACTACTAGATTATTGAAGTCAGCAGCATTATTACCAGAGCCATCTTTCCAAGCCAGAGAAAAGTTATTATTTCCTAAATCTTTAATCTTTTGCATTAAAGGATCAGAAAATAGGATATCTGTGAGTGGGTTAACTCCAGCTTTCACCGCATCATTTGTACTATTTTTTAGTAAATAAAATCTGAAGTTATCACCAGAATTAAATTCCAGCAAATGTGTCAAATTGTTGTTATTAAAACCATTGGGGAGATTAGCAATAGCAGAGAAAATTACCTTTGTTCGCTCTAAAGCTGCTTGGGTATAACCTGGCGCTCCTGGTGCAATACCGTTGATTTTACCTTGAGCATCATCAACAGTAAATACTCCCAATTCATTTACAAAATGAGAATTTTGTCCAGTTAGGGTAACTTGCAGTTGGGATTTAGCAATGCTATTTGTAATATTAAAGATATCATCACTAATTTTTGAAAGTGTGACGCTTGGTTCAATATTTCTCGGTTTGACATCTAGTAAAAATGTGTCAGTTACACTTACTCCATAATTATCTGTAGCGCGGACATCAATTGCCCAACTGCCAATATCTGAATTTTTTGGTGTACCGCTAAAGGTGCGAGTGATAGGATCAAAGCTTAACCAAGTGGGAAGAGAATTACCATCAGCTAGGGTGGCAAAGTATGTTAGAGGGTCATCAGGATCAATTTCAATGAAGCTGCTTTCAGCAAAGGTAAAGCTAAAAGGATTATCTTCTGTAGCAACTTGATCGAGAATTGTATTTTCTACTCCTGGAGGGGTGTTAATGCCTTCAATTGCATCAGTAAAGGTTTGCAGATCCCATTCAGGACTAGCATTCCAAATGCCCACCGTCCACTTTGAAAATGCTTCCCAAGGTGATATTGCAGTTGATGTTTCGCTAAATGTTTCAACCGGCGGATCAATAGGCGTTTCGCCGAATGTCTCCACAGGTGCTTCGCTGAATGCTTTAACGGGCAGATCAATAGGTGTTTCACTGGATGTTTCAATGGTGGGAACAGCAAAAGTATTTGCAATTGTGCTTCTTGCCTGGAATTGAGGAGCATTATTACTGATTGGTGGATTTAATGTATTTTTAGTAGATTCAATGATTTTGTTCCAGATATCACTAGAAAACTTGCTAGCCGCATTCCATGCTGCTATAACTTGATCGGTTAAAAATGGAATACTGTAAATGTACGTTCCTAACACAATTCTCGATGCTTCAGTAGTACCTCGAAAAGTTAAGGCTTTGGCAAATTCAGGATTAATGTGGGATACAGCAACTTGAAATGCAAAATAATCTGGATCTGGTAAATAGGTGAAGAAAAAGTTGCTCAAATTGCTAGATAATTGTTTCGGACTCATTAATAGCCCAGTTGGTTTTTTGAGGAAGCCCTTTTTTATATTGGTAGCGTCATATATATCATATATGTTGGTAGCGTCATAGCCCACCTTAAGAGATAATACTGGTAATAAGTGAGTATTAGCAACGCCGAAAAGACTAGAAGGATCGCGAGGATCAAATGACAAATAATCAGACAAAACGTATGAACCTGGAAGATAATTAAGTCCAGCCATACTGACGACATCGGAGGAAGTAATGTAGTGTGTCGTACTGTTGATATTAGCTTTCGGCGTACCAGATGAATTAATTCCAGGACTGTTAAAAGTGACAACTTTTCCTAAATTACCTGTGTAGTTAGAAGCGATCAACTGGGTTAAAGCACCGCCCAAACTATGTCCCGTTAAATTAGGTCGAAAAATGACTCCACCATTCTCAGGCTGACTGACTTTTTTTAGCCAAGTTTCTACAGCATTTTTATTAGCGATATACTGATCGAATCCTACACCATTAGGATTTGCGTCACTGAATACATCCTGTCCAGTTGCAGTCCCTCTACTGGCGAGTATAGGAGCTTTTCCCAGATCGTAAATTGTTCCTATTGCATCTCCATCAGCTATTGTGGCGTTGTTAGCACTGGTAAGTTTAAGCGAAAAATTTTCATTGGAAGTTAATCCAACTGCTTGAAAATCTGATTTTGGATCATTAAAAACTTGATCGACGTAATAGCCCAAATCACCATAGGGGGAAGAGTTGATGTCGGGAACTTTGTCAACATCTTGTTCTTTATCTTGTTCTTTTTCCCAGTTTCGATAGGCAGTATCTTTAGCAAAGATTTCTAAGTCTTGATCGGAAACGCCTCTTTCTCCAAAGACTGTTACGGCAATTTCTTTGGTTGTTTCTCCAGGTGCGAAAGTTAATGTTCCATTAATTATGGATTGATAATCTTTAGCGTCTTTCTGTCCTGTAGAGTTGACAAGTTGATCAGATGTGGAATAAACAATAACTACATCTTGATTACTGGGCTGTGAGAGGGTTACTCTAAATTTAATAACTGTATTCTGATTCTCATTAACTGAAACATAGGCATCACTCACTGATACAGTGGGGATATCATCATTGGTGATAGTTCCTGTAACAGCCGTAGTTGTACCAATTGCATATCCTGTTCCAGTTGCTAAAGTGAGGGCTACTGTCTCATCAGCTTCAACTGTAGTATCTTCTGTAGGATCTATTTCTACAGTAGCGATCGCAGAACCAGGAGCAAAGGTAACAGAGCCAGTAGAAGCGGTGAAGGATGAGCTTCCAATTGGGGTATAGTCAGTATTAAAAGTTGCAGTACCTCCCACATTGTAGTTGACCGTGAGGGCATTGGTAGTAGCTCCAGTGCGGGTGAATGTGTAAACAAGATTTGGAGTACCATCTTCTATAACCGTAGTGGGATTGACTGTTAAAGTGATGTTAGGAAGAAGATTGTCGTTATCAATAATTGTCAGTGTAGCTGTAGTCTGAGTCCCTAATGTTGCACCGCCAGTAGGGTTACTCAATGTCAGATTAACCGTTTCATTTCCTTCAATTTGGGTATCATTAATGATGGGAATAGTGACGGTTTGGGAAGTCTGTCCACTATTAAAAGAAACCACAATTGGCGTACCGTTGTAGTCTGATGACTGTGTAGCTGTGCCATTACTGGGTGTGACTTTAACCGTAACAGTACCATCACTGCCATTAGTGCGCGTTAAGGTAATGGCTTGGACTGTTGTACCATTTTCGTTAACACTATAGGTACTGCGGCTAAAAGCGATCTTACCCGAACCTGTTTCTGTGGAGAGTGTTAGTTGATATTGAATGGGAGACTCATTGTAAATTATGTTGACAGGATCAACTAAAATATCAGTACCATCTCCAGAAAGATCAACAAAATAAGTTCCTGCTCGGAGATTAACTTCCACGCTGCCAGTTGTAGAAGGGACACCAATACTGAAAGAGCCAAGATTTGCACCGCGATTTCCCTGCACATCTTCAACTGGAGTGGTAATATTCAGAGTTGCCTGACCAATATTTTTAAGAAAAGTGAGGTTAAAATTAACCTTAGCATCGTTAGTGAGAGTAAAGGCGTAGTTGTCCTGATTAGCCTGAGTAACGCCATAAACGCTACCCGAATCAAAAAGCGTTCCTTGACGAGAAAGAGTATTATTAACTCCCAAAGTACCTAGTTGTGTGCGTGCAGGATAGGAGGTTGCCTGAAAGGTATTAGTCTGAGTATCAGGGGGCGAAAATTGTAATCGGGAATAGTAGTAAACCGGACCGGTAGCAGGAACATTGCTAAATTTTAGATAATAAGCACCAGGGTCAAGATTCAGAAAGTACAGGTCAGAGTAGAGGGGAGAGGTGGAATTAACGCTATTACTCAGTGTAGCGATAGGAGTATTATCTGCTTTGAATATCTGAAGATCACTACCATATAGAAAAAGTCCATTTTTCTGAGTGAGTGAGAATTGATAAAAAAGAGGTGCGGTAGATGTGTCACCGACTTCTCTCTCAAAATCTATATTCTTCCTTATGAGAAATCCTAATGTTGTGGTGTTGTAAGTTACATCGCCTAGATTGATTGTACTGGGGTTGTCGTTATCAACAATAGTCAGTGTAGCTGTACTTTGAGTACCCAGAGTAGCACCACCAGTAGGGTTACTCAATGTGAGATTAACCGTTTCATTACCTTCAACCAGGCTGTCATCAACAATAGGAATAATAACGGCTTGACCAGTCTCTCCAGGATTAAAGGAAACCACAATTGGCTGACTGTCGTAGTCTGATGGCGCTCTAGCAGTGCCATCGCTAGGTGTGACTGTAACCGTTTGAATCCCATAGGGATAAGTGCGTTCTAAGGTAATGGAGGCTGCTGTACCATACTCTTTAACGGTGTAGGTGCTGCTGCTAAAGGCGATCTCTTCTATAAGCGGTTTTGGATTTAGATCGTCAGTAATATTCAATACTTGATCAGTCCCTGTAAGGTAATATTGACCATTTCTATAATCAAGAATAAAACCTTCCAAAAAAAACCTTTGCTGTTCTACCTGAATAACTTGACCATTAAGCGCAATAACTCCATGATCATCTTCAGCCTTTAAAGCCCGCAAAGTATCAGCATCCAAACTCTGTCTCTGTACCAACGCGGCAAAAATCGCCCCTTCATCCCCCTCACTATCCACCTGATTAACCTGAGCATCTACAAAATGCCCATATTCTTCTAATAACGTACCGATTAAAGTTTGTGGTGTTGCACTTGCCACAAAAGCATCTGATAAATAAATCTTATTCGTGCTAATGCCATAAGCCCCATTCGCATTCCCCAAAATGCTGCTACTAATTACCTCAATATTAGGAAATTGACTAAAATCACCTTTGCGCCATTGCGATCGCAGCTTGGCTACATTAGCATAGTTATATGCTGTCCCAAAAGCTGTATCAAAAAGAGTCCAAAAATTGTCTAACTCCGCAAATTGACTCAGATTGGTGTAGGTCATAGCAAGACCTAAATTAATGCTATCTTCAAGAACTTTGAGATTAGTAAGACTTGGATTAGTACCCAGCATACCGAGTTTATTGGCTATATCGAGAGTATTATCGGCATTGTCAACGGGAATTGGTTCTAAAGAAATAGCATTAGACATAAATGAATTACTCAATTGCTACTGAAACACTTCAACAAGATTATATAGTGTCTTGTCTGTATACGCAAGTAATTAGGGCTACACCATACAAGCTAGGAGCAATCAAATCAGATTCCTATAATTGATCATTGGAAAAAGCTAAACTTGATATTAATAACTAATTCTTAAATTAAAAAAAATTAGTATTTTTTAAAAACTCTAAAATGGCAGCATTCACCACAGCAGAAGCACCTGTGGATGCGTCATGATAACAATTTTCCAGAATTTGAAAACGAGAATTAGGGATATGATGATGTAATTTCTCACCGTGACTAACAGGAAACCAACTATCTTGATCACCCCATAAAATTAGAGTAGGACATTCAATAGCACTAAGATTATTTTGAATTTTATTTAACATATTTGGCTGTTTCGCTTGCAAATTCTCAATCTCTCGTGCTGCTATTTGTAACTCTTCTGCAACTTTCACCAAAGTTCCTGGAATTTCAATAAACGGGTAAGTTAGCCAATAGATATCTTCTTGGGTGAGAATAGAAGGATCAAATAATACTCTCCGTCTTTCTATAGCCATAACTTCTCTAACTATAGGCGCAAACACATAAGCCAGACGTAAAAAATCAATTGTATGGATAACTTCTAATGGTGTTTGTGCCAGTAATCCCATCACCCAATGAGGTAATGTTTGAGCAAAAATAGGCGCATTCATGACTACTAAACGCCCAATTAATTGAGGATTTTCTCCAGCTAATGCTAAAGAAACTAATGCACCTAAAGACTCGGCAACAATCACAGGTGGTTCATCACATAAAGCTGCAATAATTCTTTCTAACTCAATTACTTGATGACCATTTTCTTCTCGACGTGATAAAGGTTTTTCTGAAAAACCATAACCTTTAGCATCAAAACAAATTACCCGAAAATATTGAGATAAAGGGTTTATACAATGTCGCCAATTATAACTCCAACTACCCAAACCATGTAATAAAATTAGCGGTCTACCTGTACCTTTTTCGCCATAAGCGATTTTTACTGGATATCCATTGGCATCAGTAATAATTAGATTTTGCTGCCCTTTGGGAAAGTTAACTTGCCACCAATCTTTCATCTTTTTTGGTAAATGTAATGTATATCTAATAATTAAATGTCCATTTAACCATTAATTAAAGCGGTTAACAACATTTTTATGATAATTACAGGTAATGCGACTAAAACAATGGCAAGTAGAAATAAGCCAACGAAAAGAGCAATGATAAATCCTTGATCCGCTTTCTTTTTTTCACCTGGAGATTTTAAATAATCTTCCAATAAATTGAGGTTATAATTATTTGCTCTCCAGGCAAAATCGAACAAGTCTCCCAACATCGGGATAGCGCCTACTAAGGCATCAATAATGATATTTACAATCATTCTGCCCAAAGTTGCTCTCGACACACCAAGCCGCGCTGATTCAATGATAATGTAGGTAGAAAATATCAATCCCAAAACATCACCACCAACAGGTATTAATCCGATAATTGGATCTAAACCAATACCAACTTGAGTTCCAGGAATGGTAATAGCATTATCTAAAACTTTACTAATTTGACGTATACGTTTTAATGTTGCTGAATAGCCATCAGCTTCAATAGAAATTTCATGATGAGAATTAGACATTTTTGGTAATTGGTAATTGGTAATTGGTAATTGCGTTATTTAGTTCCCTTGTAGCCTTTTCCCGATTTTTAATTGAATAGATTCACCAACAATTACATTTAACTGGTTGCCAACAAGGAGAACAAAGGCACTTATCCATAACCACAACATTAATACTATGAAAGTTCCTACTGTGCCATAAACTTTATTATAATTTCCAAAGTTGGTAACATAAAGGCGAAATAAGGCGGAAACTAGCGCCCAAAATATAGCGGCTAAAATTGCCCCAGGTATCAATGGTGTATCAGGTTTCCACACGCTAGGACCATAACGATAAACTAGGCTAAATGTAGCAGCAACAATAACCAAAGCTAAAGGCCAAAGTAGCAATTGCCAAAGAGGTAATAAAAATCCTAAATAAGCATTACCACGTACTAGCATACCCAAAAGTAAATCACTAATAAATACTAAAAAAGAAGCCAGCATTAAAAGTAAAATAGTCCCAAAAGTTAAACCAAGAGAAATGAGTTTGGCTTTCCAAAAAGGGCGTGTATTTTCTGGGGGAACTTGTTCGATTTGATCAAAGGCAGTCATAGCGGTACTGACTGCACCAGAAGCTGTCCAAATAGCGATCGCAAAACTAAAAGAAAATAACCCAGAATTTTTAGAGTTGGCAATTTCTTTTGTAGCAAATTCACTAATTAAAGTCCAGGCTTCTTGAGGTACAATATGACTCAGTTGTACTGTTAATTGAATAAAGGTGTTTCGCAAAGATTCTGCAAATAAACCGATAGCTGTCAACACTGCTAAAACTGCCGGAAATAGCGATAACATAGCATTAAAAGCAATTTCTGAAGCCAGTCCTAAAAGTCTCCTTTCTACAGTTCTGGCAAAAGTTTTCTTGAGTGTACGCCAATTAAGGTAGCGAAAAAACCTTATAAAATGGTAATTAAACATATCTTCAACATATTGATTTAGCGAAGTTATGGCAGAGTTTCTAATGGTAACTTATTCTGTGATTGGACTGTAAGTTTAAATTTCATACTTGATTTAGTTTCTGTTCCTAATTGGGTATTTATTCTATCATTTTTAATTTGCCATTTTGATTGTAGGTATTCTGTGATGACTTGCGATCGCTTCTCAATAATATCTTGTGGTTCTGTGAGTTCTTGGTTAACTGTAACTTCTAGATTTAAATTAGGTGTTTGCTGCAAAATTTGTCCAGCACGATCTAAAAATTTGGTATTAGCTGGTGTTAATAAGGCTTGATTTTTTTCAAAAAGTATAGTTCCTAAAGAAGTAGCTATTCTCTGCATTTTCACTTTAGCAGACTGATAATCAAGTTTATTTCTAATATTATCTGCCATGAGAATTTGGGCATCTCTATCAATATCGCGTTCACTCAGATATACTAACTGAATGCTTAACGGTTCAAGGGAGCTAGTAATTAACTGGTAATCAATCAATTGTGCTGGATCAGGCAGTTGAATATCACGTAAAGCAGATTCAACCTCTTGCATAAAACTTGCTTGTAACTGAGCAATAGTAATAACTGGTTCAGTCGGCTTTTCTTCAGCTACTTGCCGTAAAAGTTCATTTGATGCAGTAGGAATTTCAATCAGCTTTAATCCTAACAATTCTGATGGTTTATTTAAACGTTCTGCTAACAGTTGAATATAATTATTTTGTTCTTCTGTTGTATATTCTTTACTACTAAATACCTGAAGTTGAATTATCAATTTATTATTTTGCTGTAAAGTGGAAATATTACTAATATAAGAACGTGGTTCACCATTTATAAAATTGGCAAATTTCTTCTGCCATATTTCTGTTGCTGATCCACGAATCTGATTTTCTTGTTGTTGCAAAGTAATTTCTCGCCGGAGTTGATTGAGAGATTGATTGAGAGGAAAACTAATTAAGCCAATGGTACTAAAAATTAATAAAAATCTTCCTGGCAGACCTCCAATTTTTTTGATTTGATTGTATGCAGGTAATTGTTCTAAAATATGCTGCATCCACAAACTTTCTTTGTCAGTTGTACGCCATTCCTTAACTTTTATTCGCACCTCATCATTATCAATATGTAGCCCCAAAAAAACCAGCATAGCTGTAAAAGTAATCGCCACTAAGTTGGTAAAAAACAGTAATCCACCACCGCTAGCTACCTGCAAACCTTTAACAGAATCTAGAGTGATGGCTATACCAATACCATAGCCAACTACACACAAGGGCGGCATTAAGGCCACGGCAATAGCCACACCAGGAATAGAAGTTGCAACCCCTCTTGGTTCTTTACAAATTGCCACTGAACCCACTGCACCAGAAAATAAAGCAACTACCAAATCTAAAATATTGGGACGAATTCTGGCAGCAATTTCGCTAGTCATTTCTTTAAATGGTAGTAAAGATACAAGTAGCACTGCAAAAGAAATGGCTACTATGCAACTTATGACCAGATTGAACAGCGCCCGCATAGCTAAGATGACATCACCTGCTGCTAATGCTAGTCCATTGGCTAAAATACCCCCCATTAATGGAGAAATTAACATTGCTCCAATGATTACGGCTGGACTGTTCAACACTAATCCCAGGGTAGCAATACCAGCTGCAAACAACACCTGAATCCAATAACTGACATCCTCAAGGGTTACGGATCTGCATATATCCAGGTATACTAGTTCTTTACGGGCTTGACTAATTCCCAAGTTGTTTGCAAACTTATCTCTAAACATAATTTAAGTGCTGATAAAATTCTGTCATCGGTGGCAATAAACAACGTTAATTTTGTTTCTAGTCTACTACTCTATTCGTTTTATTAAAAAGTTTCATTCCAAATAATACAAAAACCTGCTATGAGTCAAGATTTAACACAACAGTGGTTAGGCGAAATTCAAGCCCTGAAACAGCAGATAACCGAATTGCAACAAAAACGTGATGAGGCTTGGGAAAGTTCACAAAAATGGCGACAATTATATAACACTGAGTCAGAACAACGTCGTGCAGATGCCAAGATATATCAACAGGCGATTGCATCTATAAAAGCTGAACTTCGGAAATTACAAGGTATAAACGCTGAAAACATTACTGAAACTACTACAACGAATATTGACCCAGAATTGGCAGACTTAAAATCTGTGGAGGAGTTCAAAGCTAAAGTTATGGCCGTTACTCAAGAACGAGATCGTTTAATTCACGCTTTGAAAACAGAACAAGAAAATCACGCCCAGACTCGCAATAACCTAACCACAGCTTTAGGTGATACTATTGATAGTTTGGCAAAGGCGCGAGCAGCAGGGGAAACAAAGAAAGGAGAGGAAACTCGTGAAGTGGAGGGCTGACAGGTGTAGGTTTTTAAATAGAAAAACTAAGAGGTTTTTTGATGAATTTTTCTAAAAATTTCTAAAAATCGTAGTTATTGCTACATACAATCGGGAAAACGATAGTTAACATTAAAAAAATCTGGTACTGGAAGAAAGCATTTTAAGAACAACTTTTTGTGTTCTGTGTTTATCTTCTTATCTTGCGAAACACCGCATATAGGAGTCTATCTTCTTCAGAAATTTACCTGAGTTTAATAATATCAAATTTCGCTAGTCTAATCTTTTAGGCTCATAATTTCTCTCACAAGATTGAGGCAGGTATTAACAAAATCCTGTCATTATGCAACCTAAGCTAAACGCAAAGGAGTTTGCCATGATTCGACAAATGTGCTGGTTATCTAAATCTAGCGGCGATGGAGAGAAAATCCTGCATTTGCAGATTTCGCCTGGTCAACCTTGGCGGCCTTATACGGCGTTTCCTCAATTTTCAGTTCCAGATTATCAAATACCAGGTGGTTCTAAGGGTTGGGCAACTTATCAAAAACTGTTAAAAGCTGGCTGGAGTTTAGTTCCTAGCGCAAGGGCAAATGAGTTTAGCAGTAACTTTGCAGAGTCAACAGTGCAAAATTAATAACCTTTGGGTAAACCTTCACCACGGGGATCTGCTGCTCCTTCTAAGGTATCATTTTCTGTAACAGCGATACCTTCGGTGAGCGTAGCTATCGCATTTGCATTACCCCAAGGTGCGGTTTCTCTGATTTTCTGTCCCCGTCGGCGTAAGTCTTGCAAAGTTAACGCATCTAAACCCCAAGACTCGACACGCAACTCATCGGGTAGCCACTGGTGATGTATGCGTGGGACAGATACGGCTGCACCAACATCCATTTTGTATTCCAAAACATTCAAGATAACTTGCAATACTTGGGTGATGATGGTGCTACCTCCAGGCGCACCTACAGCTAAACGTAGGCGGTTGTTTTCGGTGACGATGGTGGGTGTCATACTGGAAAGTGGTGTTTTCCGAGGGGCGATGCTGTTGGCTTCGTTACCAATTAAACCAAAGGCGTTTGCTACTCCTGGTGCTGCTGCGAAATCATCCATTTCGTTGTTTAAAACTATCCCTGTTCCTGGTGTGACTATTCCTGCACCAAAACCTAAGTTGATGGTGAAGGTTAAACTGATGGCGTTTCTGTCTGCGTCAACTACGTTTAAATGACTGGTTTCTGTTTTTTCAGGAATTTTTGTTGTTTTCAGTCCTGGTTTTATTTCTGTGGATGGTGTCGCCTTTTTCATGTTAATTTGTTGGCGACGTTTTTGGGCGTAATTTTTGCTAATTAGTTCGGAAACGGGAACTTTAATAAAATCAGGATCACCTAAATATTGTGAGCGATCGCTATAGGCAATTTTCATAGATTCTACCATTAAATGGATCGCGTCGGGGTGATTCCATCCTAATGATTTTAAGTCTGTGTCACCAATAATATTTAACATTTGTAATAGATGTACACCACCTGATGATGGAGGTGGCATAGAACAAACTCTAGCTTTTCGGAAGTTGCCACAAACGGGAGTGCGCCAAATTGGTTTATATGATTTTAAATCTTCCAAAGTAATTAAACCGCCATTTTTCGCCATATCAGCAGCGATAGTTTGAGCAATTTTTCCGGTGTAAAAACTTTGAGGATTTTCAGAAATAGCTGTTAACGTTTTAGCTAAATCAGTTTGAATTAATCTTTCACCGGGTTGATAATATTCACCGTTGCGAGTGAAGATTTTACTAGCTGCTGGGTTGTTGAGAATTTTAGGTTTACGGTCTTGAAAACGGGCAAGAGAACGCCAAGAGATTCTATCACTGATGATAAAACCATTTTTAGCAAGTGCAATTGAGGGTTTAACAACTTCCTGCCAAGGTAACTTACCATAACGACGATGTACTTCATACATACCCGCTACCGTTCCCGGTGTTGCTACTGCTAAATAACCGTTTGTACTTGCACCGGGAATAACTTTACCATTAGCATCTAAATACATATTTCTGGTTGCTTTTATGGGTGCGCGTTCCCGAAAATCTAAAGTTTTAATTTCGCCTGTTTTTTGAGAATGAAATAATAAGAAACCACCGCCACCAATACCTGCGGAAAAAGGTTCAACTACGGAAATAGCAAAGGTTGTAGCCACTGCTGCATCTACCGCATTTCCGCCTTTTTTTAATATTGAAAGTCCGGCTTCACTGGCTAAGGGGTTGGCGGATGTCACCATTCCGTTTTTGCTTTTTAAAGGTACGCTAATGGTGGCTGATACTGCTTGGGTGGTGAGGATAGCAGTCAGGGAGATGAAGGAGATAATGAGGTTTTTGATTTTGGTGATGGTGGGCATTTTTACGGTAGATTAAGTAGTGACAAAAACATAAATTTGCCAATATTTATTAAAAATTCAGCATTATTTTGAACAGAGATGTTTTAAATATGATGTAATTATTACATGGAAAAAGTACAAAAACCAGTCAAATGCTAAAATAGTATTGATTTATGGCTATTGGCAAGAGTTAGATTATGAACTCATTTGAACGTATAACTATTGAAGGATACCGTCGCTTATTTAATGTACAAATAGATATGCGAGATCGTCCTCTGACAGTCATGATTGGTGCTAATGGTGTAGGTAAAACTTCTCTATTAGAAATTTTCTCCCTTTTAGCAGCATCAGCAAATGCTCAATTAGCAAACAAAATTTCAGAATTAGGTGGATTACCTGATATTATTACCCGCGATAAAGCTAATAGTATAACCATTTCTTTATCCATGAGCGTACCTGGGTATGCACCACTTGATTACCAACTGGAAGTTGCACTAAAAGGTTTCACGTATGAAATTGCGCGAGAAACACTAACTGAAAATAATCCCTTAGTTTTAGAACCATTCAAGCACATTGATTCACTTGGATTGGATGTGAAGTATTTCAATTTTGAGGATGAAAAATTATTACGTCCAAATTGGGATCATAATCCCCTGGAAACTTCTCTTGCTCAAGTGCCAAAAATGTATCAAGAGCCTGAGAATCTACGTAAAAGATTAGCATCATGCACATTTTACGGTGCATTGAATGTTGCTCCTAAAAGTCCCGTGCGTTTACCACAGTCAATGCGTCCTGCAAGCTTACCAGGTGCGAATGGTGAAGATTTAGTTTCCTGTCTTTATTATTTACGAGAAACTGACTCAGAACGATTTGAAATTATTGAAGATACCCTTGCTGCTGCATTTCCAGATTTTGAAAGATTGAGTTTTCCTCCTGTAGCAGCAGGAACTATCACAATGACTTGGAAAGATAAAAATTTTTCCCGTCCTTTGTATATGCACCAACTTTCTGAAGGCACTTTGCGGTTTATTTGGTTAGTGACATTGTTACAAAGTCCAGATTTAACTGCCGTCACTCTTATTGATGAACCAGAAGTTAGTTTACACCCAGAATTATTGCAACTACTAGCTCATTTAATGCGAGAAGCTTCACAAAGAACTCAATTAATTGTTGCCACTCATTCAGATAGATTAATAGGATTTTTAGAACCTAAAGAAGTTTTAGTTTGTGATGCAGAAGATGGTTTAACTACTATGACATGGGGTGATACTTTTAAATTAGAACATTGGTTAGAAGATTATAGTTTAGATCAACTTTGGGCGATGAATTTAATAGGTGGTCGTCCATGAAAATAGCTATTTTAGTTGAAGGTGAAACAGAAAAAGCTTTTAAGCAAATTTTATCGGATTTTCTCAAATTGCGTTTACCACAAATGCCCAAACTTAAGTTTATTCCTCAGAAAGGTCGTATTCCTAAAGGAGAAAAACTTAAAAGGGTCGTTGAAAATTTACTAAATCAAGATGATTATGATGCGGTAATTGCTTTGACTGATGTTTATACAGGAACTAATGATTTTCAAGATGGGGCAGATGCTAAAGCCAAAATGAAAAATTGGGTAGGAAATAATCCTAATTTTTATCCTCATGTAGCACAGCATGATTTTGAAGCTTGGTTATTACCTTATTGGTCAACAATTCAGAAATTAGCAAAATCTAACAAGTCAGCACCAGGAGGTTTACCGGAAAAAGTGAATCATGGAAATCCACCATCTTATAGAATTAAAGAAGTATTTGAAACAGGTAAATGTCAACGCAGTTATAGTAAAATCCGTGATGGTGCGAGAATTTTGAAAGATCAAGATTTGATAGTTTCTGTGAATCAATGTTCTGAATTAAAAGCGTTTATAAATACTATTCTTGAATTATGTAAGGGAGATTTAATTCCATGAATCAGGAAATTATGATATTAAGTAAAGAAGACCAAAAGGTTTTTATTGCAGCATTACTTAAACCACCTCCACCCAGTTTAAAATTAAGGAATGCTGCTAAACGATATAAGAAATATGTACTCAAATCACTGAAACAGTAATTTATCAATTGTTTATCTGTTAGCTACCATACCCGCAAGTAACATTAATTTCCTTGCGGACTTTTGAATTTTCCCCTATTCCCTGATATAATACCAACTAAGTTGGAAATATACAAACTATGCCACAGGACTTATCACCCCTTTGGATATCGCTGAAAACCTCATTTTTAGCGACGTTCATCACCTTCTTTTTAGGTATCGCTGCTGCTTATTGGATGTTGGGATATCGGGGTAAAGGGAAATCTATAATTGAAGGAATATTTGTTGCACCGTTGATTTTACCCCCTACAGTTGTGGGTTTTTTGTTATTGCTATTTTTTGGTAAAAATGGTCCTGTTGGTAAACTAATGGAACCTTTTAACCTAACTATAGTATTTACTTGGTATGGTGCAGCTATAGCTGCAACTGTGGTTTCTTTCCCATTAATGTATAAGACTGCATTGGGAGCTTTTGAACAAATTGATGCTAATTTATTGCGAGTTGCCAGAACTTTAGGCGCTAAGGAATTTACAATATTTTGGCGAGTTAGTTTACCTTTAGCTTTTCCTGGTATTTTAGCAGGTGCAACTTTAGCTTTTGCTCGTGCTTTAGGTGAGTTTGGTGCAACTTTGATGTTAGCTGGTAACATTCCTGGACAAACGCAGAATATCCCGATGGCGATATATTTTGCTGTGGAAGCTGGGGATATGAAAGAAGCTTGGTTTTGGGCAATTATTATCGTATCAATTTCTTTAACAGGAATAATTTTAACTAACTTATGGCAAGAAAAAAATCATATAATTCGACGGACAGATAGAACAGAAAATAAACAGATCGTATCAGAAAATCAATCCTGTGATTTACCTTCTAATTTATCTAGATCCAGTCTATTTTTAGATATTGAAAAAAAACTAGCCAGCTTTCATCTTCAAGTTGCCTTGAATACGGATAATCAACCTTTAGGATTATTGGGAAGTTCTGGTGCAGGTAAAAGTATGATTCTTCGTTGTTTGGCAGGTATAGAAACACCAACCAAAGGAAGAATAGTATTAAATAATAGAGTTTTATTTGACTCAGAAAAAGGAATTAATGTTCCTATTCGTCAGCGAAAAATAGGGTTTTTATTTCAGAATTATGCTTTATTCCCCCATCTAACTGTCGCGCAAAATATCGCTTTTGGTTTACCCAAAGAATTATCAAATGGAAATATCAAATTAGAGATAGAAAAACAATTAATAGCCATGCACTTAGAGGGTTTAGGAAATCGCTATCCTCACCAACTTTCGGGAGGACAACAACAACGGGTAGCTTTAGCCAGGGCTTTAGCAAGTCAACCAGAAGCGTTACTTTTAGATGAGCCATTTTCTGCCCTTGATACACACTTGCGAAGTCAGTTAGAACAACAAATGACAGAGACTTTAGCTGAATATTCTGGTGTGACTTTATTTGTTACTCATAATATGGAAGAAGCTTATCGGCTTTGTCCCAATTTATTAGTATTAGAAGATGGGAAAGAAGCCCATCATGGTTCTAAATATGAGATTTTTAAACATCCTGCTACTATGAATGTTGCCAAAATCACTGGATGTAAAAACTTTTCTCATGCTGCTTTTATATCATCCCAAACAGTAGAAGCAATTGATTGGGGTTGTACTTTGGAAGTTGTAGAATCCATTCCTAATAAATTATCTCATATTGGTATTCGCGCTCATCAAATTGTTTTCAAAAATGACCCAAATCAAGAAAATACTTTTCCCTGTTGGTTAGTTAGAACCAGTGAAACACCGCACCGCATGACCTTATTTCTAAAATTACATTCTCCTGCTAATAATCATCATGAATATCACTTGCAAGCAGAAGTTTATAAGGAAAAATGGGTGACAATTAAAGACAAACCTTTTCCTTGGTATGTGCATTTAGATCCTGTGCGGTTGATGTTGATGGAATAAGTTAATTTTCAGATCCCCGACTTCTCCAAGAAGTCGGGGATCTTGATGATCATTTCAACAACAAATAAAATAACTGTCCATCGCTGACTGTCACACCTGCGCGATCGCCAGCTACATCTCCTGTTCCTAAATAATAATCTACCCTACCAGCGCCTTTAATAGCACCACCTGTATCTTGATCTAAAACAAAACGGCTAACTGTACGATTTTCTAATTCACCTTTTTTATTAACAAAAGGAAAAGGTGCGCGAATTAAAGCTAAAGCACCAGGAGGCATTAAAGATTTATCAGTAGCTATAGAACGTTCTGGAGTCAGAGGTACACCAACAGAACCCTGTGCTGTTCTACCATAGGTTTCTCTAAAAAAGACAAAGCTATTATTACGAGGAAGATAAACATTTAAATCTTGGGGATATTTTTGGAAATACTCAAAAATTGTCGGCATGGTTACGCCATTTTCTGGTAATTTTCCCGCCTCTACTAATGTCCGACCTAAACTTTTATAATTATAAGCTGTATTGCCGGCATATCCTATAGTTGTAATTGTTCCATCTGTTAATTTTAACCGTCCAGAACCTTGAATTTGAACAATATAAGGTTCAAATCTATCTCGAAACCAAAATAACTCTAAACCTCTTAATTTACCTTTTGCACCTTGTAAACCATCTGCACCTTCTAATTCTAATCTTGTAGGATGAGGCCTAGACCAAGATCGTAAATTGGGAGGTAAGCGATAAACAGGATATTTAAATTCTTTGGTTGGTTTTCGACTAGCTAAATATAATGGTTCATAATAGGCAGTAAATAAAACTGTACCTTGACTATCTTTACCGATAGATTGATAATAAATAAACTCTTTTTCAATAGCGGCTTGTAATTCTAAAGCAGAATTAGTTGATAATAGTAATTGCCGGAATCTTTGCAAACTACGATAAACTCTATCTTTGGTAATTCCAGGGATTTTATACCTTTGATAAGCAGCCGTAGCACGACCTGTTTTTAAATATTTTAAACTCTGATCAATAGATTTGATTAACGCTTTTTTATCTGCTATTTTCTCCTGTTCATTACCATAAATTCTGTTGTCTAAACAAGAAGCATCACTTTCACAACAACCAACTGGTAATCTTTGTACAAGTACAGGTAAATTTTTAGGGGTTTCAGTTTTCAAAGCAACTGGTAAATCCCACTTGGTTATTTGACATTCTGGAGAAATGCTATCTTTATTTTTTATCGCTGGCATTTCCAGGAAAAAAATCGTGAAAAAAAACGGTAAGCTAATTGTAGTGTTGAATATCTTTTTCATACAATTCATCTATTTGTAAATTCATTGGTAATTAAAAACCTTTTCCCAGTCCCCAGTCCCCAGTCCCCAATCCCCAGTCCCCAGTCCCCAGTCCCCAATCCCCATTACCTACTGTAGCAATTAAAAATCAACCGCCCATCCCAAAGGAAAGGCGGTTTTTGAATCTTGGTTTTTAAACGAAAATTCGGATCAGCTTATGATTACAATGAAGAACCGACTCCTGCGTAGGCTCCATAAAAGAAAATGCCTACAACAGTAATTACACCTAAACCTGCGATTGTAGCGACAACCCACAGGGGAATTCTCCCACTTCCAGACACAGTTTTCTCCTCGCTTACAAACAAATCAACAGAATTGAACGATGAGGTTCCAGTTAGTTAAAGAAGTAACTGGAGAATAGAATACCTAGAACAAAAATCAATAGTAGTCCCAGGTACAAAGAAGTACGGTTTAATTCAACCGGTTGTTGATTAGGATTCGGTGATCTTTCCATTACTTACTCCTAGCGTTGAATAAACTGCATTGCGGCGATCGCGCCTAAAAAGAAGACAGTTGGCACACCTAAAGTGTGAACTGCAAGCCATCTGACGGTAAAAATTGGATAGGTAACTGGTTGATTGATGTTATTGCCGCTTGCCATGATTTCAAACTACTTTCCGATAAATGTTTCTACTTGCTTTTTAGCTTCATAACGGTTGCTGACGATTGGCACTTCTTGCCGTACCTGAGTGAAATATTCATTAGGACGGGGTGTACCGAACACGTCATAAGCCAGTCCGGTGCTGACAAATAACCAACCAGCCACAAATAAAGCGGGAATGGTGATGCTGTGAATTACCCAGTAACGAATACTGGTAACAATGTCCGAAAATGGACGCTCTCCAGTGGTACCTGACATTTAGATAACTACCTTTGCAAAAACTATTATTGAGTTTATTATCCTACAAAGTTTAGAAAGAGTTACAAGTTGCAACGTTCTTCTCAGAAAAGGTTATCATCTCTTAACCCAATGTGTAACTAAGTAGCTACATCTGGGGAAGATGGTTGTGCTTGGGGGTTATATTTGAGCAAAATACCGCGATCGCCGATAATAAAACCTTGATCGGGGCTAAAAAATACAATCTTGTATAAGTTAGCTGCTACCCCTTCTACCTCACGGTCTTTTTCCCAGGTTTGACCACCGTCAGCACTGCGTAACAAATTACCACTACCACCACCAATCCAGATTTCATCCGGTGTGCGATAGGCCAAATCTAGTAAACCCCAGCTAGTAGCCAACTCTGGATATTCTACCTCTAACCACTCATCTGGTTTAGCTGGATCATTAAATTGAACTTGACCACCCCGTGCTAACAACCACAACTGGCCTTTGTCAGCAAAACCCATATTTTCTAAACGACGGGAACTATTACGGTTATGGGGTTCCCAAGCATTTTGTCCTGGTTCCCAAACTGAGTAAAAGCTACCTTTAGCAGAAACCGCAATATACTTACCATCGGGCGATCGCTCTAAGTTACGCACCACACCAACGGCCGCTTCTACTTGTGCCTTCCAGTTTTTACCACCATCGGTAGTTTTATAGATTGCTCCCACATCAGTAACCATTTCTGCTGTGTTTTCACCCAATGCTGTGATCATAATTGGGCTACCAGGTAGCTTTTCATTCAAGGGCAAACTAGACCAAGATTTACCTTCATCAGTCGTATGTAGCAACAAAGAAGGTTCTCCAACTATCCAACCTTCTTGACCTGCAAAACTTACAGAGTCAAATCGAGATTTTGGATCTTCAACAGCCAAGTTGAGAGGTTGCCAAGTATTACCACCATCATTGGTTTCCAACAGAGTAGCATTACTACCAACTAAATAACCGTGGTTAGGGTTATCAGTAAAAGCAATGTCGAATAGTTTCGCTTCTGTTGGCACATTAATTATTTGCCAGGGATTATAGCTGATAGAAGGAACTTTGCTACAACCTATACAGGCTAGGACTACTATGAGCGCAGCAAATATTCCTTGCCACCTTTTTACAATTGAACGCATCAGTATTTCTTAGTTATTTCTAAATTTGAATTAAGGGAACAGGTGACAGGGAACAGGGAACAGGTGACAGGTGACAGGTGACAGTGGAAGAAAGCAAAAGGCAAAAGGCAAGAGGTAAGAGTTAATTAATTTTCCCCAGTCCCCAGTCCCCAGTCCCCAATCCCCAATCCCCAATCCCCAATCCCCAAAGAGGTCTTATTGTAAGCCGTAAAGACTGATAAAAAACAAGAAGCCAAGAGCTAAAGCGCCAAATATTAAGATGTTCTTTTGGGTTGGTGTCAGTTTATTTACACCCAAGCCATAACCTAAGTTTTCTTTGAAACCAGATGCTGTACCAGCAGGTCCAATATTGGCAAAAGCTACCTTTTTGGCGGTACAAACTGGACAACGCCAATTGATAGGTAACTCTGCAAAAGCCGTCCCTGCTGGGATATCATATTTGCTGTCTCCCAACTCAGGTTCATAAACATAACCGCAGGAGCGACACTCATAGCGGTCTAACTCCTGAGTTTCAAGAGCTTCTTCAGCTTGTTCGCTCATGGCTGGATTCTCCTAGAGAGGAAATCTTAAAGATACGTTACAAATTATGACATAATTGTTAGGCTTTTATATCACTAACCAAAAAGGAATCAAATACTCTCAGTATAGAGTGGTGATTTTATGTAAAAAGAAGCTAAAATTTGCCGCAAAAATAAAATTACCGCCATCTGTGAAGCACCTTCCGCTTTCAACAAACAGATCAAAGGATTTACTATGGATCCCTGCGTTTTGGTTTATGGGAAAGTGCGATAGCGAAGCTGACCGAAGGTATCGCCTTTTTCAGAAATGAGAGAGTGCGATCGCTTTTCTTTAGTTGTGGAAGAGCGATCGCCTTTCTTTAGTTGTGGATAGTGCGATCGCTTTTTTGGGAATGGGGGGAAGTGCGATCGCCTTTTTTGAGAATGGGAGGATGTGCGATCGCTTTTTTGAGAATGTGAGGAGGTGCGATCGCCTTTTTGGGAATGGGAGGAGATGAGATCGCTTGTAGTGGGGGTTTGGGAAGTGCGATCGCTAACTACTTCAAAACATTTAACTCCAGAAAATGTTGTTTAATAATGTGTCAATATCACGATCAAACTGCCATAAATCAGGAAACTCATACTGTGGATAATCTTCTCGGACTTCCTTAAGTACATCTTGCCAAATTTCGTCAAAAATTTCCGGCAAATAATTTTTAAGACTAGGTGATTTTGCTAAACGTCGTTTAATTTGCTTGCGTTGTTCTCTAATAGTTTTTTCCCAACCATTATAATCATTTGTTAAGGAAAAATATAACCGCTTCAAAATATGTGATAATAATACATCCAAACGACTTTCCAATTCATCTCGATAAGATCGCCCCAAATCCTCAATCTCCTCTATTAAATTCTCAATATCCACATTGTCAAAGTCCCTAGCTTTTAATTTAGCTATAGTCTCTTGAGTCCAATGTAAATAATCAGATTCATATAAGGATTTTTTGGCAATTACTTGAGTCATTGATTTGTAACTCCTTCAATAAATCCAATATTATATTAACATCAGAAATGTTGAAATATTAGGTATTTCTTGGAAATGTGCCAACCAAGCGTAGTAGAAGACACAATTCCCTACAGAACCAAGGGAGCAGCCGCAGTTTTCATTGCTGAATCAGGAATTAATGCTACTGGTATCGTCGCTATGGGCTATTTGGATATTAACGTAGTGGATAGCGGTAGTCCTGTTCTAGAGGCAGAAAATTATTTTTCGGTAGCAATAATATGTAAATCTATTTTTTTATCTCTAATTAAATCCATTAATCGCTGCGTAAAAGAGCCTTTAATAAATCTTTTCCAGCGAGGTTGCTGACTCTCACCAATCACTATTTGAGTGATGTGATGAGTAGCAGCAACCTGAGCAATTGTTTGAGCGACATTGCTACTTTTGACGTGCAGAAATTCACCATCAAATTCTCTACAAAGTTTCTCACAAGTATCAATATGTAAACTTTCTTGTTTAGTGAGAAACCTTTCCGGATCAGCAATAAAGACCGTATAAAGCGGAGCATTCATATAACTGGCAAGCCGCGCCCCACGGCGTAACAATTGTATAGAATTTGGATAAGTAGATATACATATTAAAACTCGTTCATGGATATTACAACTTTGTCCAATAGCAGTCGAAGTATTTCCTTCTTCCTCAACAGTATCAGCTACTTCTCTTAATGCTAATTCTCGCAAAGCAATCAAATTACGCCGCTGAAAAAAGTTTTGTAAAGATTGCTCAATTTTATCAGCAGCATAGATTTTACCTTCACGCAAACGCTCTTCTAAAGTTTCTGGTGTCACATCAATAACAACTACCTCATCGGCTTCATCTAGCAGACGATCTGGAATACGTTCTCGCACCACAACACCCGTAATTCTCGCTACTACATCATTTAAACTTTCCAAATGTTGAATATTGACAGTGGAGTAAACATCTATGCCGGCTGCTAAAATTAATTCAACATCTTGATAGCGTTTTTCTCTAATTGAACCAGGTACATTTGTATGAGCTAATTCATCAACTAAAACCAGTTGAGGAGAACGGGCTAAAATTGCCTCGCTATCCATTTCTTCCAGGTTAATACTTTTATGAATTATGATTTTTTTAGGAATTACTTCTAATCCTAGAGCTTTTTGTGCTGTTTCTTTGCGTCCATGAGTTTCTAAAAAGCCAATGACAACATCAATCCCATCTTGTTTAAATTGATGTGCTTCCTCCAACATTTTATAAGTTTTCCCCACACCAGGAGCCATACCAATGAATATTTTATGCTTTCCCCGTCGCGCAGGGCGGATATAAGAACTATCAGGGTTCACGTCCATACAATTTTGCATAAATTAGGAGTTAATGATTGTTAAACTGCTGTTACTGTGGCTTTACAAAAACAGTTAATTAGTCATCATGTAAAAATTTAGCAGTCAGGACTCAGAATAAGGGACTTCCAAGAAATAAATTACCTAAATAAACGAACCACAGAGGCACAGAGGACACAGAGAAATGAGAGTTTGAGAGATTTTTTCGTTAGGTAGTTGAGTATTTTTTTATTTGGAAGTCCCTAATTGTAAAATCCAAACTTTAAAATCAAAAGTCGTATAATCAAGCATAAGTGTATTGTTATTCAAAATCCCTGTGTACGAATAGATTTAATCTCCCAATATACCCTTTGACAAATTATCATTTTTACCAAAACTCGAAAATATAGAATATAATCATTTGCTAACATCAGCTATGCTTGGCTTCAGATATATCAAAAGGTGTAATCATATACTACACAACAGTAGGAGTGTAATAAAATTATCATGGTTTTTTATATTTTTGCACGTATAAATTTTGTGAATCTATTAGACCTCACCGAAAATAAATGTAGAAACGTTCTATAGAACGTCTCTACAAGGGTTTCAAACCACGCACATTTAATTATCACTATATGTCTATTGTATAAAAAGATAATGCTAATACCATTTTTTTTATGTGAAACTGCACAAAATAATGAAATCGATTAATTCATCTGTGTTTATCTGCGGTCAGTTCTGCCTAAAATCTTATTCTATACAGCCTCATTTTAATTTGGTATAACTAACAAAATAAATGAGCAAGCGTAAAATTGAGAAATTCTTACAGCAGTTTTCATGTATTTAGACCACAATCAGAGTTAATGTATTTATTTGTTCATTAACAGTAAGTTAGGTATTATTTTTCAAAATTGACTGGCTATAACTTCAGTATAATCGAGTAAAAATTATATGGGACAAGGTTTTTTACAAATTGCGTTAACGCTATGTATTGTCATAGCTATTACTCCCAGATTAGGAAAATACATAGCCCGGGTTTTTTTGGGAGAAAGCACAATGCTTGATGCCATCATCAACCCCATAGAGAAAATTATCTATATAGTGGGGGGTGTCGGTAAAAAAGAGGAAATGACAGCTTGGCAGTATATTCGGGCAGTAATATACAGTAACCTGATTATGGGGATTTCTGTGTATGCACTCATTTCCTTTCAGAGACTTCTACCTTGGAACCCCAATGACTTAGGAATGCCTACATGGGATTTAGTGCTACATACTACTATTTCTTTTATAGCTAACACTGACCAACAACACTATATAGGGGAAACAACCCTAAGCTATTTCAGCCAAACAGCAGCTTTAGGTTTTTTAATGTTCACCTCAGCTGCAACTGGTTTAGCCGTAGGAATTGCATTTATTAGGGGTTTAACAGGTAGAAAACTAGGTAATTTTTATATTGATATTACCCGTGCTATCACGAGGATATTATTACCACTGGCCATTATCGGTGCGATCGCACTCATTGCTTTAGGTGTACCAGAAACACTAAAAGAAACTTTAGTGGTTCAAACCTTAGAAGGAGGAACTCAGTATATACCTAGAGGACCAGTTGCTTCCTTTGAAATTATTAAAATGTTAGGTGAAAACGGTGGTGGCTTTTTTGGTGCTAACTCTGCCCATCCCTTTGAAAATCCTAATGGCGCTACTAATTTACTAGAAATTATTGCCATGATCGCTATTCCCTCATCTTTAATTTACACCTACGGCGTATTTGCCAACAATCTTAAACAAACCTGGTTATTGTTTTGGATGGTATTTATAATTTTTGCCATTCTCATCTGGGTGACAGCAGTTGGTGAACTACAAGGAAATCCCCTCATTAACCAAGCATTAAACACAGAATTACCAAATTTAGAAGGTAAAGAAGTAAGGTTTGGCTGGGCAGAAACAGCGTTATGGGCAATCACAACTACTGCAACTATGTGCGGTGCAGTTAATGGAATGAATGATTCCTTCATGCCCCAAGGCATATTTTCCACTTTATTCAACTTATTCGTGCAAATTGTTTGGGGAGGACAGGGAATAGGAACAGCTTACCTATTCATTTATCTCATCCTCACCGTGTTCATAACTGGGTTAATGGTAGGACGCACCCCCGAAATTTTCGGGCGGAAAATTGAACAAAAGGAAATATTTCTGGCCAGCATCATCCTGATGATTCACCCGATTATGATTTTGATTCCTAGTGCGATCGCTCTAGCTTATCCCATCTCCCTATCAGGAATTAGTAACCCCGGCTTTCATGGTATTTCCCAAGTAGTTTATGAATATGCCTCAGCCGCAGCAAATAATGGTTCTGGCTTAGAAGGCTTGAAAGACAATACTTTATGGTGGAACTTAAGCGCCAGTTTCAGCATTTTAGTAGGGCGTTATATTCCCATTATCGCTATCCTCCTTTTGGCTGATAGTATGTCCCGCAAACCTAAAATCCCCGAAACTCGTGGTACTCTCAAAACCGATTCTTTACTATTTACCACCGTCACCGCTGGTGTAACCATAATTTTAGCAGTCCTCACCTTCTTCCCAGTTTTAGCTTTAGGCCCCATCGCTGAAGGTTTTAAACTAGCCTCTGGAAGTTAAGAAACTGGAAACTGGGGACTGGAAACTGGGGACTGGGGACTGGGGACTGGTGATTGGTGACTGGTGATTGGTGACTGGTGACTAGGAAAAATTTCTTTACCTAATCCCTAATCTCCTAATCCC